>CAYWNG010000087.1:0-15968 GCA_964458685.1 uncultured Pirellulaceae bacterium | reverse complement strand
GTTGATAACTTGCTGAGCACTAGTCGGATCAAAATGAAAATTGAACTCGGCACAGGGAGTCACATTTCCTTGATAACGCACGGTACCGCCAGCGATGATGACCCGATCGATAAGTTCGACGACTCCAGGGTCCCGACCGAAGGCCTTGGCAAGGTTTGTCATCGGCCCAAGGCAAATTACGGTAATTTCGCCCGGATGAGCTCGCAACTGTTCGATGATCAGCTTGTCGCTGCTGACGCAATGTTGTCTGGAGATTGGCTCCCACGCCGCGCTTCCAAGTCCCTTTTCACCGTGCAAAAGGACTCCATTGAAAGCCGCTGCACCTAGTTCTGGGTCCTGTGCCGCGCCGATTCTGGGGTATAACTTGGGATCTAACTTCTCGACCAGCGTCCAGAGATTCTGAGTGGCTTGATCTGCGTCGACCGTTCCGGCACAAGCCGTTATCGCTACGACTTCCAGACGAGGATTGGCTAAAGCCAAGCAAATTGCAAAGGCATCGTCGATTCCCGGATCACAGTCTATGATTACTTTCCTGGCCATGCCCTTTTCCTTGATGCTCTTGATTCGTCAGTAGTCCGGACTCAACACTCTAGCAATTTTGCGTCTCTCGCACGACAAGATACCAGAATGTCAGATTTTACCGCAACTCTCCAATCACTCCAATCGCTGAACAATTTGACTGAATCCGAAATGACGGAGGCTGTGGATCAACTTTTGCGAGGCAAGATCGCGCATGAGCAGATCGTTGACTTCCTGGTTGCCCTCCATCGCAAGGGCGAGACGGCCGAAGAGCTTGCTGGGGCGGCTCGATCGTTGCGAGCTGCGATGGTTCGAATCCCATCAAGCCGCCGCCCAGTTCTGGACACTTGTGGCACGGGTGGAGATGGTTCAAAAACATTCAACATTAGCACCGCTGCGGCGATCGTTTTAGCCGCAGCAGGTTGCAAAGTCGCCAAACATGGGAACCGAAAGATCACCAGCAGCACTGGTTCAGCAGATGTGCTAAGCGAATTAGGCATCAACTTGGAAGCACCGCCAGAAGTAATCCAGAAGTGTTTGGATGAGATCGATCTCTGCTTTTGTTTCGCACCTTTGTTTCACCCGGCGATGAAACACGTTGGTGCAGCGCGACGACAGCTCGATCATCCGACTATCTTTAATCGCCTCGGGCCGCTTGCTAATCCTGCTGAGGCTGAACATCAAGTCATTGGAGTTGGCCAAAGCGACTTGCAATCGACTATGGCAGAAACCTTGCAGCGTTTGGGGACGGCTCGTTCGTTGGTGGTCCGTGGCCACGATGGAGTCGACGAGATCTCAATCTCAGCGCCAACTCGCGTTCTGGAAGTGACGCAAGCGGGGATAATCGAGCATTTATGGACGCCCGAGCTATTTGGGCTATCGACTTCTAGCAGAGACAGTTTGTTCGCGGACGATCCCGCTACTAGCGCGGTTTGCATTCGCAGTGTGATCGATGGCCAAAGCGGACCTTGTCGAGACATCGTTGTGATGAATGCCGCAGCCGCGTATTGGTTGACCACCAGCGGGCTCAGCTTAAAGCAGTGCGCCGCGCACATTCAGAATTCCATCGACTCAGGACGAGCCAAGTTTGTCTTACAGCGCCTTGCCGAACTTTCTCGCGAGAAGCAGTGAGGCACGCTTAGCTTAAACTTTGTTTCGCAGTTCTACCTAGAAGTTTACGAGTAGTGAACTCTCCCGCGCGGTTTTCTTTACCGTCTAGCAATTCAACTCATTCGCGGGAGCGTCGCGTGGCGAGTAGTGCGAGCCATAAGCGGTGAGGGCGATATGGGCCGGTCGAAGTTGATCACTCTTGATCGCCTCAATCCCACCGGCTTGTCTGGTCGGTGCCTAGGTTCTTCGCTAGCGACTTACTGCGAGAAAAAAGGAAATTGTTTTACGTCGCAGCCAACTATCTTGAAGCCTAACGATCTGCTGGGCAAGCCAGCAGGATTCCGGACTCCAAACACCTCACCCCACAAACCCGCTATTCTTTCAACGTCTTCCCAAAGTGCTCCTGAAACTCGCCTTTGGCTAATCGTTCGTTAAATGAATCTGCTATCTGCTTAACTAGCGTTCGAAGCTTATCTTTATCTGGACCATCGGGAAGATAGAGATAGGGACTCAATGTGATCGTACGATCGTCTTCGCGAAAGTTGATGTCGAACTTTAGATTTTCCTTCCCGAAAGTAATCGTTCGGCCAGCGTACTCCATCGTTTCATCGCTGAGAATCTGACTACGATCCCATCCTAAATGATTGAGTGTAAACTCCAAGAAAGGCTCCAACATTCCCGAAAGAACTGGATAGAGGTAATAGTAACCGTCTCTCTCCTTGTATTCACCCAACCATGGATAGGGCTTATTTTGAGAGCGAAGTGCTAAGCGATCTTGCCCACCTTCAGATTTAGTCCATTCGAATCGACTTTCGAACCATGCTCGATTCAAACTTGCAATGTTTGTAAGCCGCGTCTGCGTGTCGTCGAAGGGTACGATGTATCCCAGATCATTTCGGAAATCGAAGACCACCATCGCATGCGCGACAAAATCGGTACTTGTGCTGTTCCAAGTTTGGAACTGACCGCTAAAAACAATGCTGTTCTTATCTGGCGACGTTGCCAAGATCCCCGGAGGATTGGGAAAGCTGTAGTTTTGCAGACTTCGACCATCCTTGCTGAAGCTCCATTTCTGCCCCGTTTCGAAGTCCAACACCATCAATCCGTTGACAAGCAAGAGTGTTCCACCACTCAGTGTCTCAATGCGATCCATCTCCTCGACACTGCTACAGGCAAAGACCGTATGCTCGGGACCAGGTTGACCATTGTCGCTATCGAGAAACTGAAGCGTTGCAAAATCAGAGAACTGTGAAGCCAGTTCCATCACTTCGGGCTTGCCATTCTTCAGCTTCACAATAAACAGGCTTTGGCTTCCAGCGATCAGCGTAGGCTCGGTAGTACCAGCAACACTGTAAACCTTCCAAAGGAAAGGGAGACCCGTATTCGATTGCAACTGACCAGGCGGTTGAATGACTTTTCCGTCGTACCAAATTGAGTACGCAACCGACGTCGAGTCAACAATCCCGTAGTTGATGTTAAACGTTTTCCCTGTCGCTGCATCTGCTTGAATGACAAAAGGTCCAACAGGGATTTGCTTCGATAAGCGAACGACTCGATTTAAGCGATAGTAGACAAAGCCTACGACGCTCAAGCAAAGCACCACGAGAACAGTGATGACAATCAGCGCAGTTTTCATGGCATTTTGATTCTGGAACTTGAGTCGAAGTTGTTGCAACACTCAAAGTAAACTGATTGAGTACTGCTTTCGTGCTGAAATCCTAGTCCACCTCTGCTAAACTAGCAACCTGAACGAACAGCACTCGAGGTACCGGTCTTATGGCACAACAAACATTACGAGCGCACTGCATCATTGTGGCAGTGTTGTTTCTTCCATCTTGCCTTTCAATTTGCCAAGCTCGCGCGAATGAGCCAAGCGAAAAGGCTGCTAAGCCCAACGTATTGCTGATTTGCGTAGATGACCTCAAGCCTGCGATTGGTTGCTTTGGCGACAAGGCCGCTAAGACGCCGAACATTGATCGACTTGCCTCGGTGGGACTTCGCTGTGCGTCGACCTATTGCAACCAAGCCGTCTGCTCGCCCTCACGCAATTCGTTGCTGACCAGCTTGCGACCTCAGACATTGGGTATCTATGACCTTCCAACCAACTTTCGCAAGTCTCGGCCTGATGCTGTTACTCTCGGGCAGTACTTCCAACAGCATGGCTACCACACACAGGCTCTTGGCAAAGTCTTCCACGTGGGTCACGGTAATCAAGAGGACGCTGCTTCGTGGGATGTTCCACACTTCCGCCCTAAGGCCTCGCAGTATGCACTCGACGAGAGCAAGCCTGCTGCCGGCGCGACCGCCAAGAAAGGTACGGACGAACCCAAGGGAGCGGCAACGGAATGTGCTGACGTTCCTGATGAAACCTACGCGGATGGCCTTGTTGCCGCCGAGG
Organism: uncultured Pirellulaceae bacterium; assembly: GCA_964458685.1. Classification (GTDB taxonomy): domain Bacteria; phylum Planctomycetota; class Planctomycetia; order Pirellulales; family Pirellulaceae; genus Aureliella. The sequence goes on along the minus strand of CAYWNG010000087.1, from coordinate 11,941 downwards.
CTATCGAGCGACTGAAGCAAGCCAAGCAATCTGACAAGCCTTTCTTGATGGCAGTAGGGTTCGTTAAGCCGCACCTTCCTTTTGTCGCTCCGAAACGATACTGGGATATGCATGATCCAAACCAATTACCGCAACCAGAGATTCTAGATCTGCCCGCGGGGGCTCCCTTCTATGCACCGCAATTGGGCGGCGAGTTACGTAACTACCGCGACATGCCAGCGAGCCCTAAACCGATTGACGCGCAGACTACGAAGCAACTCATTCATGGCTACTACGCGGCCACTAGCTACATGGACGCGCAAGTTGGAAAGCTTCTAGACACGCTGGATCAATTGTCGCTGAGAGAGAACACCATCGTCGTTTTGTGGGGCGACCACGGCTGGCACTTGGGCGATCATGGAATGTGGTGTAAGCACACAAACTACGAACAAGCCACACGAATCCCTTTGATCGTGTCGGTCCCAGGCTCCAAGGCCGCCACGACAGGGGCTCTCATCGAAACGGTTGACATCTATCCGACGCTCGCCGAGCTTGCTGGACTACCCGCGCCACAAGGCCTTGACGGCAAGAGCTTCGCCAAGCTGCTGACTCAGCCCAATTCAGCACATCGTGACCATGCTATTCACGTCTATCCACGCAACAACTTGATTGGCCGCGCGATCCGAACTTCTCGGTATCGCTTGGTGGAATGGAAATCTCCTGGAGCCGCCAAGGAAACCGCTGAGTACGAACTGTACGATTATCAAGCGGACCCAAACGAAAGCCGTAACTTGATTGACGAGCTTCCACAGATTGCCGAGCAACTGAAGAGTACATTGTTCCAACACCCCGAAGCACTTCCACAAATCAAAGTTGCGCAAGCTTCGAAAGATACGACTCAAGAATCACCAGACAAGCCCAAGAGTACAGGACAGGATCGAAATGTACTTTTTGACAAGCGAGACAAAGATGGAGATGGGAAGCTGACTCACGATGAGTTCATGAGCGGTCAACCAGATCCCGAGCAAGCCAAGCTGCGCTTTCCTAAGTTTGACAAGAATCAAGACGGAACACTCTCACGTGAAGAGTTCGTAAACAGTGGTAAATGAGCGAATGACCGGTTGGAATCCATGCTAGCACCCAGATGCATTGTGAAATGCAGAAAGATTTTTCGCCCAAAGGTTGCGGCGAAAGAGCCCAGAAAACCATAGTCAAATTAGACTTGACGCTCCTTCGTGCTTGCCGAGCGAGGGGGATAGGGCTGTGTTCAGGACTTCGAATGGTTTATCATTTAGAGCATCGAACGAAAGCAATTCGGCCTAAACGCAACAACCGTGGATAGCTCCCCAGTTGTTGTTTTTTGTGTGAATTGCTTGAAGGCCAAGTCACTGAGGAAGAGGTGACTGTCGCGTGTTTGCGATACGTTTGGGCCACAAACTGTCTGACTCACTAGAACAGGCAATTCTCAAAATTCAGCGTTAGGTATGAACAGTCCTGATTCATCAGCAAATAATCCGGACCCCAATCAGACCGAAGGAGTCGGCAATGAGGGGTTGGAAGTCACATCGAACTACAGTGGTCGAGCGTTGGATGTAACCGGCGTTTACGACTCGAAGACCCGTCCGCAAGGGGCCGATGCGACCGCTGCCTACGATTCTAACGGTCAACCGCTTTCCAGCTCGGCTTCGATTCAGGATCGGATGCGAGCGGCTAGTTCCGCTGCGCTGATCGGTACTGTGATCGGTGGCTATCGAATCATTGCTCCACTTGGCCAGGGCGGAATGGGCCGCGTTTTTCGGGCCGATGATTCGTCTGGAAGACCTGTCGCAATCAAGCTGCTGTCGCCAGATCTGGCGAGGTCCAGCGAGGCGCTGGCGAGGTTCAAGCAAGAGGGCTTGATTGCCAGTCAAATCAACCACTCGCGTTGCGTGTTCGTACACCGTGTCGACGAAGAAGCGGGTACGCCGTTCATTGCCATGGAGTTGATGACGGGACTAACGCTGAAAGATCTGGTGATTCAGAAAGGTCCTCTGCCCTATGCCGATGCGGTACGACTGATTCTTCAGTGCATCGAAGGATTGATCGAAGCACACTCGCGAGGCATGATACACCGTGACATCAAGCCAGCGAACTGTTACTTGGATACTCGAGGCAATGTTAAAATCGGAGACTTCGGATTGGCTCGCTCGTTGGTCGGAGATTCCGAACTGACGCAAACGGGTGCGTTTATCGGTACGCCGCTATTTGCATCGCCAGAGCAATTGCTGGGTCAGAATATCGACGAGCGATCCGATATCTACTCGCTCACCGCGACTCTTTATTTCTTGCTAGCCGGTAAAGCGCCGTTTGAATCGCCTCACGCTGCGCAGGTAATCGCCAGGATTGCATCCTCCGATCCGCCGCCATTCTCGTCGGTCGAAATCCAGGTGCCTGAAGAGCTTGAGAGAATCGTCATGAAGGGACTTTCCCGCGATTCAAACAAGCGATACCAAACCTTCGCAGAGATGCAGGCTGACCTGCTGGCGCTATTGGCGCCCAAACCCGAAACCGCGACGCTTGCTCGACGAATCATAGCTGGATTAGCCGACGGCTTTTTACTGTCGTTGGTTAGTGGCGTTTTGACGCTGGCGTTTTTGCCTAAGTGGCTCATGGAGGATTCGCGGTTCATTGCGAGCCTCAGTGGAGTGCTGATTTCCGCGGTGTACTTCTTCATTTCCGAAGCTACCTTTGCGTCTACTCTGGGAAAGGCCGCGTTAAGAATTCGTGTGGCCGATGCGGCTACCGGCAGGCGTGCTTCGATCAAGAGAATTGCATTTCGCGTCGCTGCATACTCAGCAGTGGGAACATGTATCGAAATCTCAAACTACGGGTGGCTTTACGTCACGGGCTTGCTAGAGAATGACGTGATCTATGGATCGGCACTCGCGCTGTCAGCACCAATAGCCTACTTGGTTTATCTTTCGACATGGTGGTACAGCGGCAAGCGACAGCTACTTCATGATTGGCTGAGTGGTACCGAGTGTCTGGTTTCTGCTCCACCGGTTCTTCAAGCGACTCAACTGGATTTGCCCGATTACACGCCGCCCGTCTTGAAAAACGGACTACCTCTACCTGAGACTCTCGGACGATTCAGAATCACCAGTGAGATTCAGGTCCCCAGTGCGGATCAGTCCATTCGTTGGCTGATGGGTGATGATCCGCAGCTTGAGCGATCGGTTTGGATCGCTGTTAGCAACGACCCTAACATAGACTACGAACAACAACAGTGCGCGAAAGATCCTTCGACCCGACTGCGATTTATTGAGCAAGGAGTCGTTGGTAATGAACGCTGGTTTGCCTATGTGGCTCCTGAAGGAATCCCACTTAGTGAATGCTTGAGCAAGGGAGTTCACTTTGCTTGGCCAGTAACTAGCTTCGTATACCGACAAATGCTCAGTCACTTTCACTCTATCGCAAGCGCAGGAAACAAGGCTCCCATTGCCAGCCTAGCGGACTGGTGGGTGGATCGCGCTGGGCGCTTGAGCATCGTTAGCTTGGATCCGCGAGTCTTGTCGAAGCTTGATGGTGCCTCGATTGAGCAGATTCAAAGTGAAAATGCCGCAACTTACAAAGAGTTGCTACAAACTGTTTCGATGTTGGCTCTTCCGCGAAGCCATCGTATTCGAAAGAAGCTTTGCAAATCTGCTGGCGGCTCGCTGAATCGATGTCTGCTTGCTCGCGAAGTTTTGCCGCCGCTGCGCTCGACTGTTTTCTGTGAGTCAGTTGCATCGGGCAAGTTCACTCCTTCCACAAGCACGCTTGAGTCTGAACTCAATCGATTGAACAAAGGGGCAAACTGCGTTTCGTCAAAGAACCGATTCTTTAATTCGGTCATGTCCATCGCCTTTTGCACTCCTTTTCTGGCCTTAGTCATGACTCTAATGGTCATACCAGTCATCAAGTACTTTTTAGAGACTAGAAAGAACTTGCAGGTTTTGTCTACTTTCGAACAGATTGTCAACGATGCTCAACCCGATCCCACTTGGTGGAAAGGGGCCAGCGACCAGCAGAAGAATTACTGGACTAGCGAAGATGGCAAGGTCAAGCTGCGTGATTTGACCAGTCGCGCGCGAGCGAAGCTGGATCGAGTCTACGCAAAGATGGGGAAAATTGAGAAGACCATACTTGGGTCCATTCCATTCGATACCGAACTCACTGAGCCACCTAATTTTGGGCTGAACACCAAGTCCAAAGAGCCCTCGAATTCAGAGTCGAACACGAATACAGAGGCCGGTACAGTTGAGGCAGATACAGTTTCGGATGCGACAACGAGCAAGACTGAAAACCCGAAGCTTCGCTACTCTTTGGGTAGTGTTTCTGTCACAAACGGCTTCGTTGATCCGTGGGATGAAAGTCACTTGAAGACTGCTTTAGAGATCTGCAATTCTGATTCAGTGGATTACTACGGCGATCCCACGACAGAACGAAATCTAGGGATGATCGCGTTCTGTACGCTGCTTGGTCTCACGCTCTGGACATTTCTAACATTTGGAGGGCTTTCATCGAGATTTACCGGTATTTGCTTCGTTTCCAGAGATGGAAACCGTATGGGAATCTTGAGGAGTGCATGGCGAGCTCTTGTCGTGTTCGCGCCAGGCTTGATCATCGTGCTGTTGCTTGCCAACTGGCCAATCACCACGCTGAACGACTTGTGGTGGACGACGCAGTTCAAGCGAATCCTAATCGTGTTGCCTCTGGGCTATCTAGCATCGACGCTGATTTGGAATAACCGAACAATTGCGGACGTATTGTCTGGTACGACTGCGATCCCGCGTTGATACGCGACGTGCGATTACAGATCGATTCTTTAGCGAGAACGTATCTCAGATTCGCTCTCGTCGGTCGTATCAGCCGTGTTGTCAGCCGTGTTTTCGGGCTCGTTGTCAGCCGTAGTGTCGGGCTTCAAATTGGATAGAAACACAGCTCGTTGGTACGCGGCCTGGTCCAACCGTTTCAACTCGTCCAAATGCTCTTTCGCGGCAGGCAAGGGACAGACGCTCAGATACTTGAATATCGGTACGCGAATCCACGACGAACTGCTGGTTGACTCTTTAAACATGCTGACCAACTGATCTAGAACGGACCAATCTTCCCACCTAGCCAAATCTGGAATGACAATGTCCGCCAATTTGGGTTGCTGAAGTAGCTTTCGCATTGTGTTCAGAAGTTGCTCACGATCCACAATCGAAACTTCCGTGCCGTGAAAACGCAGAGCGACAATCACTTGATGGACTTTTGCGAATTCGACATCCTTGGCTGTGAGAAAAGTCTTTTCGATTAGAGGTAGACCATCACCGCCTTTCAAGCAAAGGTAACAAGCCACCAAGGCATCCAATCCCTTGTTGTCAGCCACTGGCCCTCTCGCGATAAGCTCTTCCAGGAACGGTAGGTCTTCCTTCGATCCACAAATACCCACCATCGTGTAGTACAGTCGGCGGCGATTCTCTTCGATCTCTGGATTGCGAAGGAAGTCAAGCAGTCGCTCGCGAGGCATGTGGTCTTTGATTGCGATGAGGTCGGCGTAGCTTGCGATGGCAAATTCGTCGTAAGCATCGGTTGCAAGCAACGATAATGGGTCTTCAAAGTAGTCTTGAAAGAAGATCAACCGCTGAGCACTTTTCTCTGGCAAGGCTTGAATGTCCTGGAGATATCTTTCGATCCGTTCATGGCTGGCAATCGCCTTGTCCCAGGCAATGATTGGTGGGCCAATTCCCCAAACAAGAAAATCGCTGCCTGTCGCATGTTTTCCGACCAAGCCTGTTGTGAAGGAGTTGCCGGTCGAAATAAAGTTCTCGCCTTTGAAAATTCGCTTCACTTCAAATCGTCGCTTGGGTGGCTCACCAACTTCACCGGGAATCTCTGGATCGCCAGTCAGCGTTCCGATCACCACGAGATCGTTCAGCTTCAGTTGTTCAGACAGCGTATTGTTGACGGTCGAGCAAAACGGACAGCGTTCGGTATATGCGGGTGCAGTAAGCGAAACGAAGCTCAGCAAAATGGCGAAACGCGTTAGTTGAACCATACAAAGTCACCATCGTTGCAAATGTTTCGCCGTGGCTGCTGAATGGGGCTCGGCCCAAGCCAAAAGGCCGTATTCGAATACCAGTATAGACGGCAACTTCAGTCTGCAACGTCGCTGGTATCCGTGTCTTGCGTGTTCTCCGTATCGGAATTTATTGAACCAGACTCAGCCACTTGACTCAAATGGCACTGCGCCTACAATCTCTTGATACTGAGTCTCAGTTGCACCAAGCCAGCCGCAGTAATTTTCACTGCCCTCTCGCGCCAGCCAGGTAAGCGGTCCGCGGTCGAATCCAACAGTTGGATTCATTCCGCATTGAAAACCCCATTCAATACCTGGAGAATCCGCCATGGCGCGTGTTCACGTTCGTTCAGCTTTTACGCTCGTTGAATTGCTGGTCGTTATCGCCATTATTGGCATCCTCGTCGGCTTGCTTCTACCCGCCGTTCAATCGGCTAGAGAAGCTTCTCGTCGAATGCAGTGCAGCAACAACCTCAAACAAATTGGGTTGGCTTTGCACAACTATGAATCGACCCACAAGAAGTTCCCCGTGGGGTCGTGGCAAAGCAACTTCATTAGCCCGCTCGTGGCAGTTTTGCCACACATCGAGCAGGAAAACAACTATCAGCTTTGGGACTTCCGGCTGAGCTACACAAATCCCCACAACGTCGCAGTAGCTGGTCAACGTATCCAGACCTACTTATGCCCCTCCATGGTGCTAAATCGTGAAGTGCCGATTGCCGCGGCCAATGAAGTCGGTGGTCCATCCAGCTATCTGCTGTGTGAAGGCACCGACGATTATATGGCTCCTGCCGACGGCATCTTTGGCCTGCACTGGCCCAGGTTTGGTTACAGTAATCCTAACCGACGATTCGCAGATATCACCGATGGGACGACCAATACGTTCTTTGGAGGCGAGACGGTCTACAACTACAGGGATTACCTTTGGATTCCAACGACTCCAGCGCCTTTTGCTGGAACAGTGAGGTGGGGCTTTGCACGTTGGGTTGTTGGCTACCCTCAAATCTCACTAGGTACAACGCTCAAGCCTTTTAATGTTCACGTCCGAGCGGCCATGGGAGGTTTTGCCAGTCAGCACGCAGGGCGAGGTAGCAACTTTGTCTACGCTGACGGCAGCGTTAGGTTCCTTAGCCAGAGTATCGATTTGGCGACCTACACCGCCGCAGCTACTCGAGCCGGCGGAGAAGTTCCTGGAGCGGAGTTGCATCAATAATGTTCGCAACACGACGATTCTTTACCAGCGCACGCATCTCACGTCGCGCTGGTCTGCTCGGGCTGGCCATACTGCTGGGCGGATTAGCTGGTTGTACCGACAAGTCGCCTCAGCGCATCGCAGTCAGCGGAACTGTAACGCTCGATACAAAGCCGCTCAACAACGCGACAGTCATTCTGACGCCTATCGGACCAGGATTAGCTGCCGCAGCGGTGGTCGAAAACGGCAAGTTTGTCATGACAGAAGAGAGTGGGCCGACGATTGGCGAGTTTCATGTTCGCATCAATCCAATGGAAGCTGAAATGGAAGCGATCAATCCGGCTGAGCCGGTACGCGACAATCAGCGCCCTACAGTTCCAAAAGTCTATCAGCGCGATGGCAAGCTGCGAGCGACCATCACCGCCGATCCCAATCAACAGCTTGAACTGAAACTGTTTTCAACCGAAAAATAAACTTCGAACCAACTACGAGAACTCAAATGAATTCAAAACAAGCATGGGCTTCACGCGAAGGCGCGAAGTCCATGGTCGTGCTAGTTTGCGGTGGATGTTGAATTGAAGATCGATCAATCGACAGTGATCACTTGCTACCGTTCACCATCAAATAGGCTCCACTGATCAGCAAGCCGAATACCAAGCCTAGGAAAGCCCCCGATAGGATTCCGACGACTCCATAGAACTCCGCCCCTATAAAGCCCAAAATTGCTGTGGTCACACCGATGATTGCGGCTTGAAGCAAGTTGTCCTGAGGTCGGGAATTGACCTTCAGGCCAAACTTGGATGGGCTGGCCTGGACCGTGTCGTTTTCAGGTTCTGCTGCGGGCGGCTGATAGGGATTCTCGTTGGACATCTGCGGACTGTCGTTTCTGGGGTTCTGGGGAGCTTGGGGGACGAGAATGGTCGGTTTTGGGCTGAATTAGAACAAAATTGTAATGAACTGGGAAATAGCAGACAAAGATCCAACAAGATTTGGACGCCTTGAGCGAATATGTTATGATTGAACCGCGTGCGGGCGTGGCTCGTATAGCTTAAAAACGTGCGATTGCCTCGTAATTTGGTGAGAACGGTGGCCGAGCCGACTGATGATCGTAATGACTCTGAGCTAGATCAGGCGTTGGCCGACTATCTTTCCAAGTGCGATTCGGGAGACAGGCTGGATCGCAATTCTTTCTTGGAAAAGTATCCGCCACATGTTCGCGAGCAGTTATCCCACCTGCTCTCGGCTGCGGACTGGATCGAGCAGCTTGCCGGTCCATCGGTAGCTGAACTGGCAACCGCATCGCCTCAATCATCCGCTGAGGTTGATTCGCAAGTTACGCATTCAGGCGATACTCTCCCCTTAGGTGTTCCCGGGCAGTCTAAGCGTCGCGACCACACCGGACCAGTCTTGCCGTGTCGCTTCGGAGATTATGAACTACTCCGTGTGCTCGGTCGTGGCGGAATGGGTGTCGTTTATTATGCCAAGCAGATTCACTTGGATCGACCAGTCGCGATCAAGATGATTCGCTCGGGAGCGTTGGCTACTAATGAAGAGGTTCATCGATTTTACGCTGAAGCCCGAAGCGCAGCGAAATTGGACCATCCGAACATTGTCAGCGTTTACAATTGCGGCGAGCTGGATGGGCATCACTACTTCTCGATGGACTACGTCGAAGGTACGGATCTCGATAGGATGTCCAAAGGGAAGCCGTTGAGCGCCAAAGCGGCGGCGAAATACGTTCGCGATGCTGCAGCAGCCATCGAATACGCGCATCAACGAGGAATCCTGCATCGGGATCTCAAGCCAGCCAACGTTCTTGTTGACGCATCCGACAGAGTTCGCATTACTGACTTCGGGCTCGCCAAAACCGTCGGTCGAGAGAATGGCTTGACAGCAACGGGGGCTGCATTGGGTACGCCTAGCTACATGTCTCCCGAGCAAGCTGCGAGTCGTACGGAAGACCAAGGTCCCGCGTCCGATGTGTACTCCTTAGGTGCAATCCTTTTCACCATACTTGCCGGACATCCACCGTTTCGATGCACAACAGCCATTCAAACGATGATGCAGGTCATACATCGCCCTGCACCGCGTTTGCGCACGATTCGCGGCGACATTCCCGAGGATCTGGAAACCATTGTCGAGAAGTGTCTGCAAAAGTCGCACTTGATGCGTTACTCATCGGCGGCAGATCTTGCTGGAGATCTTGATCGGTATCTTAAAGGACAACCGATTAAGGCTCGACCGATAGCCGCTTGGCGACGGGCTTGGCATTTCTTGCTTGGCGTGCCCATTATCGGCGCTGTCCTGGATAACCGCGTTATTGAACCAACGGAGACTCATCGCTGGGTACAGCGTGGAATCGTCTCGACTGGCTTTTTGATTCTAATCGCTTGGATGCTCTTGCTAATTCCAAGCAGTGTTTGGTTTAAGAACCGCATGCCCAACACCGTGCGCATCGCTGGTGGGGCGGACCGCGGAGAGTACAGTCTGGTCGCTGAAACGATCGCCGATGCACTTGAGAAGAATGTGGGCTGTCGCACTGAGTTAGTCAGCACCCAAGGCTCGTCCGAAAACTACGAACAGTTGGGGGCCGGTCAGGTACACATGGCTTTAATGCAGTCCGACATGGTTGACAACGAAAATGTCGCTGTCGTCGCGCCGCTGTATTATGAAGCTGTTCACGTTCTGACACGAACGGGCGAGCTGATCTCGGATCTTCGCGACTTGAAAAAACGCCGTGTCTATATCGGACAAAAGAAAGCAGGCTCCCGCGCAACTGCACGGCGACTGCTGAACTATCGAGGGCTTGATTTTGCGGATCTTCAGATTGTCGAAGACTTGGCGGCCGAGCCGCCAGTTGACGCAGCAATTCTGGTGACCCGAGTCGGTGCGAGTGAAATCGTTTCATTGATGTCTCACGGAGCCTATCATCTGATGGAGTTCAGCCAAGCCTGGGAGTTCTCGCTAGACGAACCCGCGTTTCATCCGATTCGTATCGCGAACTCGGACTACCCGAGTGGCGAAGTGGGCACCAGCGGAATTAGCACAGTTGCGACGACTGCCTACTTGGTCTGCAATAAGGACGCTCCCGATATCTTGGTTCGAAGTGTCCTTGAAAGTATCTATCGGCCGGAAGTCCGTGAGCTTGCGGGCATACTCACTGCCGAACAAGCCGCACGCTGGCAAGGCATCGCATGGCATCCCGCCGCAAAAGCCTTCTTTCAATCCTACCGCGGCGCAGCGCTGATCCCTTAACAGCCGTTAAACGAGTACGGCGCAAAAGAACGGTCACAGCGGCCAAATTGTTTAACGGCAAGCCGCAGGCGACTGCGCTCCTACGTGCACGCTTTGCTTTGAATTGGTTCTCTCGCGCTTCGCAGTGCATTGCAGTAATGCTCAAGCGAAGTGCTGTATCCTGTGTTCGAATACCGCAATTGCTTGCTAGCAAAGAGGTGGCGGAGCGTCGATCTCTTATTTGAGTTGACCCAAGGCATGGCGATCCTGTAGAGCTAAGGTCGATTTGAGCTTGCAATCAAGCTACATTGGCCATTCGCGGTAGGATCTGTTTGGAATGTCACGGCACCATCTGCATTGTATTGTTGCATTTTGCCTACTTCTAATTTCGGCATTCCTTGCGGAGAACGCCGCACTGCATGGCGCAGACAAAGACAATTTTGGACTGCAACTTCTTACAATCCCTGATAAGTCTATCGATGGTATGTCTTTCGACGCCAATGGGTTTCGTCTAGAGAACACTCATGCAAAGTGGACGGCCTCCATTCTACCTCCCTTACCAGCGGAGGACGAATCAACTTATGGGGGCATCCTGCAGCTAAGCGTGCAAGTCGATAGTAAATTCCATATCTATCGATTCGTTCCAGGAGATCCCAACCCTCAGTTTCGAACTTTGATCGTAGGCTGCTCGGAATCCGTCGTTCGATTTGGCGAGCCAACCACAAACGCTAAGCTTGTCACCCAAGATTTGGGCGGAGGCTTGGTGTTGGAATACTATCAAGGCAATGTTACTTGGAATATTCCGTTTGAATTCGTCAATAAATCTCTCAGCAAGCGTTTACCCGAGTTTCAATTGTTGGTCGGGTTCAACACATGCGACGACAAGCACTGTGATCCTCCGGCGGGATTGCGATTTTTTGGCAGGGCAAGTACTCTCGAAGGCGTTGTCTCACAAGAGACCATGATGCTCGCCGAGCCCATTGAGTTCAACGACGTCGCGAATCGCCCCGAACTCACGAATTGGATATCGAACCTACCCAACAAGGTCGAAGAAAAGCAGAGCAAAACCTTCGCAATCGCATCCAGCCAACCACTTTCGCTTTGGATGGTATTCGCGGCTTTGCTAGGTGGCTTCATACTCAACTTCATGCCATGTGTTTTGCCAGTCGTCGGGCTCAAGCTCATGAGCTTCGTAAGTCAAGCGGGCAGCGATCATCGGCGCGTTGTCGCCCTGAACCTAGCGTTCGTTGCCGGGATACTCATTGTCGTGCTTGGGCTAGCAGCCTTCAACATCGCAACCAAGTTGGCTGGGCAAGCAGTCGGATGGGGCGAGCAGTTCAATAGCTTTCCGCTTCAAATTGGGATTGTGATACTTCTGTTCGCAATGTCACTCAGCTTTCTTGGCGTTTGGGAAATTCCCATTCCAGGCTTTGCTTCTGGAAGTGCGGCGGGAG
>CAYWNG010000086.1:5792-15984 GCA_964458685.1 uncultured Pirellulaceae bacterium | reverse complement strand
GGGAAACACACAACCGTTCATAGCGATATAAACGCCGGCCGGTAGACTCATCAGGGCTCCTACCGCACAGCCAATGTTGAACTCGGCGTCGGACTTCTGAAATCGAGCTGGTGTCATCGAACCGGTGAGTACGATGGTCTTCTCTGGAATCCCGATTAAGGCCCGCGCAGTTTCTGGCATCATGTCGGTGCCATGCGTCAACAGTATGCGATTGGCCGAACACTCCTCGACGGCCTTTCGTACCAATTGCCGATCCTCGTCGGTCATCTCCAAACTATCCTTACGCATCAACTGCTGAATGCTGTAGCGAAAAGTGACGTTAGCCTCTTGGAATATTGCTAAGATCTGCGGCTCGCCAACTTCATATTCGCTCTTAGCGTCGAAGTAGACCTTGTCGATGGTCCCTCCGCAAGAAAAGACCTGCAGTTGCACTTCGTTTGGGTCAATCACTATAGCATCCGGAAATCTGAGGGGACGGAGAGATTTTCGATCGCGGGCTGGTCGACAAAAAACGTCAGCTCACCAGGCCTTGGTTGTATCATCTGCGATGGATAAAGCTCTGGCTGCTGCGGACCGTGCCACAAGGTGTTGAGAGCAGGACCTTTGGACGAGCCCGCTATGAAAAAGGCCACGTGCTTAGCCGCATTGATCAAAGGTGCAGTCATGGTCACGCGCCAAGTGCTGAGCTTAGGTACGTAATTCGCCACAACCCAGCGACTTGTTTCACGAAGCGCGGCAGTTTCAGGAAAAAGCGAAGCGGTATGTACATCGTCTCCCATTCCAAGCAGTACGCAATCGATCACTCCCAAACCGTTCGAGTTCAACGGCACTCGTCGCTTGAGTTCAACTTCGTACTGCAAGGCCGCTTGAGCAACCTGAGCTTCATCGCCTCCCTCAGTACCCATGCGAACTATGTTCTGGTCGCCGATTTCTAACTTGTCCAGCAAGCTCTCGCGGACCATTCGATAGTTGCTATCTGCATGGTCGGCTGGAACATTGCGTTCATCTCCCCAGAGGAAGAGAACGCGATTCCAATCGATGCCGCTGGCTTTTGAAGAAGCTGCCATGCGTTGGTACAAGGCCTTGGGTGTAGAACCGCCGGCCAGAGCTAGCGAGAAAGGCGTTGAGGTGGACGCTTGATGGTCGCGTATCAGTCCTATCAGCCACTGCTCCGCTCGGGCCGCCAATTCACTCGCATCGCGGGCTACTAGTAGTTGAGTCATTCCAAACTAAATTTCGTCCGAGAGCAGAAGGAGAACAATCCTGTAGATGCCAAAGCAACTTAGAAGATGTTCAGTTGGTCCCGAGCGTCTTCGGTCATGCGGTCAGGCGACCAAGGTGGGTCCATCACAACCTTAACATCCACATTCGCCACACCTTCCATCGCTTCAATCACTTGGCGGCTGCCGCCAATCAGTTGAGGCCCGGCTGGACACATGGGGCTGGTCAAGGTCATTACGACATGCACGTCTTGCTTAGTACTGTCGGACTCGCTGGGCTTCAGATCGACGTTGTAGACCAATCCCAAGTCGACGATGTTGACGAAAAGCTCGGGATCGATCACCTGCTTGAGCTGTTCGCGAACGGCGTCTTCGCAAAGCGTTGGAATGGTTCGCTCGTTCTGGGTAATCTCGCAAGCTTGACCACCACAGCAGGAGCCCACGCCAGGGTGCGGCAATCGCTTTTCGCCTTCAGGATGCGAATCGCAAGAGTGACTTTCAGCGACTGGTAATTCAGCAACTGGTAATTCTGGCATTGTTGGATTATTTTCGGACATGATCGGCTTTGGATATAACTCGTGTTTCTAAAGGAGGGTCGACCGAAGCTGCTTGCACCTTCCTCGACCGCTCCTTATTGTATCAACTCTGGCAAGTTGATCCATTACAATTGACCCGTTCGAGCATAATCCAGTGGCCAAGAAATCGAAGATCCCCCAGTCCAAATCGGGCAACTATTGGCTTGTGAAAAGCGAGCCCGATGTGTTCAGCATTGACGATCTGCAAGCGGCGGCGGACCAGACCACGCATTGGGATGGAGTGCGAAATTACCAGGCGCGGAACACCATGCGCGACCTGATGAAAGTTGGAGATAAGGTGCTTTATTACCACTCCAACGCCCAGCCACCGTCGGTTGTGGGCATCGTCGAGGTCGTGCGGGAGGGATACCCGGACCACACGGCCTTTGACCCCAAAGACCCGCATTTTGATCCCAAGTCCAAAAAAGCCACCCCAACTTGGTTTATGGTCGACGTGAAGTTTGTGGAGAAGTTCGCCAAGCCGCTGGAGCTTGGTCACCTACGCACCATCCCCTCCCTAGCCAAGATGGTTCTCCTGCAAAAAGGCTCGCGATTGAGCGTACAACCGGTTCAACCCGACGAGTTTACGACGATTGTCAGCATGGGCCGTGAAAGCTAGTTTCAGGAAGCCCCAAGGTAGATTACGATCTGTGTTATCAATCACTCGGAAATGTACGGTTTGCTGAAATGACAGTCACGGGCTCGCTGGTTCAAACTCTTCATCGGATCAATCGCCAAAAGGCTGATATCAACGGCCAATTGCAGCGTGGACCCAAGCTGGTCGCGGCGTCGGAGGCCAAGCTCAAGGCCGCCGAAGAGCACGTCGCGGCGACCAAAGACAAGCTGACCAAGGCCAAGATGGCCGCGCACTCCAAACAGCTTCAAATGTCCGAACGCGAGCAGAAGATCCGCTCGTGGCAAGGCAAAATGAACGCCGCCAAGGAGAATCGCGAATATCAGGCACTGAAGGACCAAATCGCCGCCGACACTCAAGCCAACTTGGTGCTCTCTGACGAAATTCTCGACCTGTTAGAGTCGATCGACGCCTTGAGTGTCGAGCTGAAAGAGGCCGAAGCGGAGGTTAAGACCAAGCAGTCCGAGTTGGCTCAGGTTCAAAAGCAAGTTTCCGACCGACGGATGGTTCTAGAGAGCGAACTATCGCGCGTGCAAGCCGATCTTGATAAGGCCGAGGCGGAACTCTCCGGCGACATCCGCCGCGATTATCTCAAGCTGGTTTCCTCCAAGGGCGACGATGGCATGGCCGAGCTGGACGGAAAATGCTGTGGTGGCTGTTACCAAAGCCTCACGCCAGCTCTCCTAGATCGCTTAACGATGAATCAGTCTGTGGCCTGCCCAAGCTGTGGCCGACTGGTTTATCAGAATCTCGATCGTTAGACCGATAACGATCGTAACGATTGTGACAGCCGTAGATCGCAAATCTTAGCGTTCGCACTCATCTTTTCTCCAGCCGAGCAGGCCCGCGTGACCCATATATTCATGCCAAATTAGTTGGCAGAATTGTCGGCGGAGAAAAACATGACTCACGGTGAACGAACAGTTGTCGAACGACCAAGTACCGAGCGTAAGGCTCTGGCTATCAATCTAGACCCACGTCGGTATGGATCGTTTGCCGAGATTGGCGCAGGCCAAGAAGTCGTTCGTTGGTTCTTCCGCGTCGGTGGTGCCGCGGGCACCATCGCAAAGAGCATGTCGGCTTACGACATGAAGGTCAGCGATGCAATTTACGGGCAATGCGATCGCTACGTCAGCCGACGACGACTAGAAGACATGCTGCGCATCGAGCATTCGCTGAACATCGAACGCCTACGCGAACATCGCGGCGACACCACGGCGTTCTTTGCATTTGCTGACACTGTATCTGCTAGAAACTTCCAAGGCACCAATGAATGCCACGGCTGGATGGGCATCCGCTTTCATGCGCATCCTCGCGACGAAGACAGTCAAATCATCCTCCACGTCCGCATGCTCGACGACGACAACGCTGCTCAACAAGAAGCGCTCGGTATTGTCGGCGTGAATCTGCTGTGGGGTGCATTCTTCTTGCACCATGAACCTGAGAAGCTGATCGAATCCTTGCTGGATAACCTGAGCACGCGTCGAATCGAAATCGACATGATCGAGTTCTCTGGAATCGCATTCCGCCACGTCGACAATCGCGTGATGAGCTTGCGACTGGTACAACTTGGTCTGAGTAGCGCTGCAATGTTCTCGGCCAGTGGCGCAGTACTACAGCCATCCGAAGTTCTGTACAAACGACCGATCCTGGTCGAACGCGGAAGCTTCCGCCCACCGACTCACGTCAACCTGGATATGCTTCGAGCTGCACATGCAAAGTTCAGCCTTGAACCGGGAGTCGACCCCAGTCAGATTGTGACGCTGGCGGAAATCACCATGTGCAACTTGCTCTCCAATGGTGATATCGACCTTCGCGACTTTATCGCTCGAGCTGACGCATTGGCAGCCTGCGGAATGACGGTGCTGATCTCCGACTACTTCGAATACTATCGATTAGCCGCTTATTTAGCTCGGTACAGCAAGAAGAAGATCGGCATCACCATGGGTGCCGGAAGTCTGCTGCAACTGTTCGACGAAAAGTACTACTCCGAACTGGATGGCGGAATTCTTGAGTCGTTCGGGCGACTGTTTAAGAACGACCTCAAGCTTTACATCTATCCGTTGCTGGACCAAAACACCGGCGCGTTACAAACCGTCCAAAACATGGAAGTAGCTCCAGAGCTTCGCAAGCTGTACGAGCACTTGGTCGAACGCGGCTGCATCCAACAGCTTGAAGCGTTTGATCCGAAGCACTTAAATACGTTCTCTCGTGAAGTCCTTCGATTGATTCAAAGTGGCGACATGAGCTGGGTGAAGCAAGTCCCGTGGGAAGTCGCTGAACTGATCCAACAACGTGGACTCTTCGGCTTCAAGAAACCAGCCAAGCCAGCCAATACCGCCGCGACTAACATTCCCGTTGGAACATTTCCTCTAACGAGCACACCGACGATCGACTTCAACCTCACCAACATCTAATTCAAATTCTCAGCAAACTTCTGCTTCAAGCTTGCTAATCCCTTTTGACCGTGCTGGCTGGCAACCACCACGTTTACGCTCAACTCGCTGGTGTTGATCATTTCGACGTTCACACCAGCCGAAGCCAGTGCGTCAAACATCCCGATCGCTACACTGGTGTGACTTCTCAGACCGATACCACGAACGGACAGCTTGCAGATTTCGCGGCAACCAGTCACTCGGCGTATCTCATACTGCTTCTTCAAACCCTCTACGACTTCCATGCACTGCTCGTACTGTGATCGAGGAATGGTGAAGCTGATGCTGGTCGCTCCCTGGAATCCATCACAGCTCTGAACAATCATATCTACAAACACGCCAGCAGAAGCAACTGCGTCGAAGACCTTGGCAGCAAGGCCTGGCGCGTCGGGGACATCGCTGAGCGTTACTCGAGCCTGATTATCAGACAA
Source organism: uncultured Pirellulaceae bacterium (assembly GCA_964458685.1). Taxonomy (GTDB): domain Bacteria; phylum Planctomycetota; class Planctomycetia; order Pirellulales; family Pirellulaceae; genus Aureliella. Next base: position 10,689 of record CAYWNG010000086.1, on the reverse strand, counting down.
GCTGATATCGCTCAGGCGCAATTGCTCCATATCGGCCGCTTGAAGATCGCCCAACAACTTGGCGACATCCGTTGGTGAAGCCTTTCGCGTGGGCAATTCTGTCCATTCGACCGCATCCTTCGGCGTGGTCTCCAGCGAGAAAGCCTGATGCACGGCTCGAAGCGCCGCTTGCGATTGCCCACGAGCGACAAGAATGGAAATCTTAATTTCGCTGGTGGTGATCATCTGAATGTTGATCCCAGCATCCGCAACAGCGTGGAACATCTTCTGAGCGACACCGGTCTGCTTGGCCATTCCCAAACCGACCACACTGACTTTGGAAACTTCATTGTCGGTGGTGAACCCAGCCGCTCCCAGCAACTTGACCGCATCCTTAACGACCGCCGTCGCTTTTTTCAGCTCTTCATTGAGAACTGTAAACGATATATCGGCGCGATTCTCCTCACCGACGTTTTGAACGATCATGTCGACGTCGATCTTCTGATTGGCCAGCAGTTTGAACAGTTGCAAAGACGAACCAGGAACGTCTGGAACACCTTGCACGGTGATGCGAGCTTCGCTTCGCGTCATCGCTGCACCACAAACCGCGGAGGTCGGCGATTCGCTCTCGCTAACGATCAGCGTTCCACGAACGTCGCTAAAGCTGCTGCGAACGTGAATCGGCACGTCGTACTTCTTAGCGAATTCGATCGAACGATTGTGCATCACGCCAGCGCCAAGACTCGCCAGCTCCAGCATCTCGTCATAGCTAATCTGGCTCATGTGCCTTGCTTCGGGCAATTGCCGTGGATCGGTCGTGTACACGCCATCAACGTCTGTGTGAATCTCGCAAGCGTCAGCACGTAGCGCTGCCGCCAAAGCTACAGCAGTCGTATCGCTACCGCCACGACCCAGCGTGGTAATATTGCCTTCGTCGTCGATGCCTTGGAATCCAGCCGCAATCACGATGTTGCCTGCGTCCAAAAGCTTGCGAATGCGATCCGAGCTGATCGTGCGAATACGCGCTTTCGTGAACGAGCTATCGGTGTGAATCCCCATCTGAGCGCCGGTCAAACTAACAGCCTTGTGACCCAGCGAATGGACGGCCATCGCCATCAGTGCAACGCTCACCTGTTCACCCGTAGAGAGCAGCATGTCCATTTCACGAGCCGGTGGAGCATCGTTGACTTGGTTAGCCAAATCGATCAACAAGTCGGTGTTGTGTCCCATCGCGCTAACTACCACAACGACTTGATTGCCGCCTTGCTGAGCGCGAATTGCCTTACGCGCCGCTGCCAAAATCTTCTCCGGATCCGCGACGCTCGTACCACCAAACTTCTGAACTACCAATGCCATAATCGTTACTTCTTTCTCGCTAACACTTCAGTTGTATTACGTCAGCCGCGATACTGCGATTCGCTTTGCGGCCGTTTCAAAATTTGTTTCGCTTAAGCCTTCCAATCACCCTTGATGAACTGCTGGATCATCTCCCAGCCATTGGCGAATTTGAAAGGCGAACCAGCCGCAGCCACTTCGTTGTAGCTGTCGCCAAATCCGCCCAGTCCTGTTCCGCAAACTGCCATAGGAACCATGCCATGGCTGTGCTTTTTAGTCGTGCAAGGCGTTGGATGATCAGGCAGCACCATCAGCCGGTACTCACCCAAGCTCTCAAGCTTGGCTCGAACTGGCGCGACGACATGCTGATCGATCATTTCCAGAGCTTTGATCTTCTCGTCGTGCCTTCCTTCGTGAGATGCTTCGTCGGTCGCTTCAACGTGCACGCAAACGATATCGTACTTATCCAGAGCTTCGACAGCGGCTTGTCCCTTGCCAGCGTAATTCGTATCCAAATAGCCAGTCGCTCCTTGAACTTCGATGCGATCCCAACCGATCAGCGCTGCTAGCCCGCGCAGAAGATCAACAGCGGTGATCATTGCACCTTGTAGACCAAATCGCGATTGAAACGACGGCAGTTGTGGACTTCCGCCCAAGCCCCATAACCAAACGTTCGTAGCAGGACGCTTGCCGGCTGCGATTCGCTTCTGATTGACAGGATGATCGGCAAACAACGCCGCCGACTTTTGCATGATGTCGACCAGCAAATCGCTGCCACGGCCGCGAGGATAATCATCGGAAACGGACAGATCGGTTAAGTCATGCGGCGCAGTCGTTCGCGTATCGGTCGCAAAGGGTGACGGTAAAGTTGCGTTACCACGATAGATCATCAAGTTCCGATAGCTGACTCCAGGGACAAACTGCAGGTTCGAGTTGTTGACCAAGTCGGACAATGACTTCAGAAGCTCAGCAGATTCCGCAGTCGAGATATGGTCCGCGGTGAAGTCCATCATGACCTGGTCGACCACGGTAACCAGGTTGCAGCGCACGGCCCAATCGTAGGGACCGAGCTGAATGCCTTGAGCGGCCGCTTCAATCGGCGCGCGACCTGTGAAGTACTGATTCGGATCGTATCCGAACAGCGTCATGTTCGCGACTTCGCTGCCTGCCGGAAAATGAGCGGGCACGTTATCGGTCTGAGCTAAAACACCGTCGCGGGCGATCGCATTCATGTGAGGAATGTTCGCGACTTGCAAAGGCGTTTTACCGCCGAGCGCTTCGATCGGTTTATCGGCGCATCCGTCTGGAATGATGATCGCGTATTTCATGATCTACTTTCGGTTCATTTCGTATTGAGTGAATCTTCACTCCGAGAGTTGTATGCGTTCGCGCGGCTAACGGGCTTTGCGAGGAGTCTCCAGGACTCGCATTCGCACAGCTTTACCTGTAACGACAGGCAATTGAGTAATCCGATGTACCGCAGTTCGAGCGGCACCCTCGGGGGCTTCGTGAGTCATAATCACCAGCTTGACAGGCTGAGCATCTTGAGAGCTGCTTTCCGGATCGGGCTCGTGCTGGATGATCGATGCAATCGAGAGATTCTCTTGCCCCAAGATAGAAGTGATCTGCGCCATCACACCAGGCTTGTCCAAGACTTCAAAGCGCATGTAATAGCGACCTGGCAAATCATCAAATGGGACTAACGATACTTTCGATTCTCGATCGCTCCACAGTTCCAAAGTTCGGAAGGTAATCGGCGTTCTACCGACGGCTACGTCGATCATGTCAGCCACAACGGCTGATGCTGTTGGCATACGACCAGCGCCCTGACCATGGAAGAACAGGTCGCCCACAGCATCACCTACGACACTGATGGCGTTGTAGTTGTTCTGCACCTCAGCCAGCGGTTGCCCTTGACGAATCAAGGTCGGCGAAACGCTCAGCTCCAATCGGTCACCGGTCAATCGTGCATGCGCGATCAACTTAATGCGATAGCCCAGTTCAGCCGCGAAGCCCATGTCGACGGTGTCAAGCGTGTCGATACCGGTACGAGCAATATCCTGCCAACGCACTCTTGCGCCGAAAGCCAAATGAGCCAAGATCGCTAACTTCTGGGCGGCGTCGGTCCCGTCGACATCCATCGATGGATCGGCTTCAGCGAAGCCAAGTCGTTGAGCTTCCTTTAGGGCGGCATCGTAGCTCCACCCTTGATCATCCATCTTATGAACGATGAAGTTGCTGGTGCCGTTTAGAATTCCTTGCAGGGCTGTTACTTGATTGGCGGACAAGCACTGACTGATGTTTGCGATGATTGGAATACCGCCAGCCACCGCAGCTTCGAAAGCGATGCATCGCCCCAAGGCCCGCGCGCGATCGAATAGCTCGGGGCCGTGTTCCGCCAGTAGTGCCTTATTAGCTGTGACGACATCTTTGCCAGCTTCCAAAAGCTGCAGCATAATCGTCCGCGCGGGCTCTAAGCCTCCGACCAAGAGCGCTACAACGCTGATCTCAGGATCGCTCAGTACTTCGTTGAGATCTGTCGTCAGCACTCCTGCCGGTAACACACAATCGCGAACCTTATTCACATCGCGCACAACGGCCTTTTCGAGCCATAAAGTTCGCCCAGCATGTCGCGCGGTTCGATCACCGTGGTCCAGCAATAAGCGAGCTACTCCGCTGCCCACGGTCCCGACGCCGACTATCGCTACTTTTGACTTTTCCATCCGACTCAACCTCGAGTTCATGTGTGTCCGCAGGATTCGGCTGCCACCCTCATCGCGGCACTAATGTTCGCTGCTCAAATTCAACTCATGAACTTGCGTTGCTTTTTGCCACCGAAAGGCCTTCTAAACTCGAACACTCTGCACACGGTCCAAAACACGCGGGTCAAAGAGGAAAGGCCATGAAAAATGCCCTGTCGACTTTACTTGGCTTTGGAGAGCAAGAAGTGCCACAATTTAAGGCCAATATGGTATCTCAACGGCCAAAAAAGTGCAGGGGACTGATCGCCCCCCCGCAAAGCCGATTCCGACAATCTTTAAGCTGCAAATCTTCAATCAAGTATGCAGTTTGCTAATAGGTGTAGATTGATGAGCCCTAGGCGGCTTTTGATTTTGTGGTTCGACGACTAAGCCGACTAAAGGCCGACCATATCCGGAACAATTTGCGATGCGCCGATCGGTAATCGCCCGAGTACTTGCGGAGCACCTTGGGAAGGATCTGAAACTGGTCGATTCGCTTCTCAACGTTGTGCCACGGCATCTTGATCGAAGCCGCATTGGAAAGCAGTGTCCCATCGAACCCAAAGAAAACAAAGATCTTGCAGTTCGAATCGTCGCGAAGCTGCTCCAGCGTCGGTCTCTGGTCACCGAGAACGTAGGGCATCAAGTCCGAGCGAACAAGAATCAAGTTACAATCTGTTGTCGCCGCCAAACAATAGCCCATCGATTGTGCCACTCTCGCAATTGCCTTTGGGCTCGCGCCTTGCTTGATCGCAAAATCACAGGGCTGAACAAAGTCGACCTCATTCGGGATCGACGGATTGAACTCGATGCAAATCACCTTCGGCCGAAAATGCTTGAGC
>CAYWNG010000086.1:0-5782 GCA_964458685.1 uncultured Pirellulaceae bacterium | reverse complement strand
GTAGTCACAACCATCAATATCGATCGACAGAAAATCAAAGCCTTGCGGAATCGGCGTCGTTTGTAGGATGGCATCCAAAGTCGAATCGCCTTCGAATGTCACAAAGCGACAGATCTTGTGGACATTCTCTTGAGGCAGGTTCCCGCACAGCTCTTGATGTCGCGCGGGGTCTCCTTCGATTAAGACAGCGCTGTAGTTCTCGTGTTGAATCAAACGATAAGTGTTCGAGAGGTATTTGCCGTCCCACGCTCCGAACTCGACACACCATTTGTCTAATGCAACATGTTGGCTGATACGATTGAGCGTCTCACGTAAGATTCCGTCTTCACCGTACTGTGTGTAGACATTTTCTGAGTAGTCGTTCAGTGATCCCGTGGATGTTGCGGTTGCCATGAATTGCTTTCTGGTGCCTGAGGCTCTTGCGCTGTTTACATGCTAAGCGAAAAGTGCTATCTACATCGCCTAATCGAACAAACCTTCGATGGAAGCATTTGTCGGAAGCTTGGAGATACTTGGCTTTTAGCCAATTTCTCCAGAACTTCAAAGATCAGTTTCTTACAGCATCAATGCCAAACCGTCGCGCATCAACAGGCTGAATAACACGGGAATACCTTGAGAATATTGGGCAAATCGTTGCAACGAATTGGCAATCGCAGGTCAGATCGCGTCGCGCGACGATTGACCTTCGTTAGCCTCTGCGCGATTGCCTTTGCTTGCATTAATGGCTGTGCACGATGGCATGGGCTGAGTAAATCCGAAGAACCTACAAGCGTACTTCCAATCGCAGCGACCAAACCGACCACTCCCGACACGGTTACGATTGAAACCGCCTTAGTGCGTTACGACGAAGATCGCATGATTGAGATGCAGCGAGTCTGGGCGCTGGCCGACGAATCGATTATCGATTTTGAACAACGACGATTATTGGACAGCAATGGAATACGCGTTGGTGTGATTCGAGGCGAGCTACCGAAACAGTTGGTCCAGCAGATGGAAGTATCACGTCAACAACAGCAACAAGATATCGTCGAACAGTTAGGGCTAGGCGCTGACGTTGATTCGCGAGTCCGCACGCTGGAATGCCGCGCGGGAAGGCGAAAGGAACTTGTCGTTCGTCGCGAACTGGCTAACCCTCTTTCTGTCATCTCCACAGTCGATGGAAGCATGTCGGGGCACGTCTTTGATCGCGCAACAGCTCTGTTAGGCTTGACGGTTTACCCACAGACCGACGGAAAAGCCACGATCGAGCTAGTGCCTGAAGTTCAGTACGGCGAGCCTAAGCAGAGTTTTGTATCGGCCGAGTTTGGCATGCGTCAAGAAGTAAAACGCGACTCGAAGATCTGGAAGCAGTTCAAGATCCGCGCCACCTTAGCCAATAGCGAAGTCCTGATGGTCTCATCGTCGAGTCCGTCGAAAGCATTGGGGCATGCATTTTTTACCACAGAAACCAGTAAACAGACTGAAGAGCATGTTGTTGTTCTGATTCGATTGGCATCAACACAAATGGATAATCTCTTCAGCGACGATATTGTCAATCAAGCTCGCGCATTGATGGAACAACCCTAGAATGTCGAAGGTTCTCTTGATTCGCCACGCTCAGTCGGCCAATAACGCTCAGCCTGAACACCTGCGCGTTTGCGATCCAGGCATTACACAACTTGGTCAACAACAAGCCCTTCAAACCGCTCGGACTCTCGCGGCTCATCCGATCCGCAGGCTTTATTGCAGTCCCTTCTTGCGATCCTTAGAGACCACACGAGCGATCGCGGAAGCCAAGCAATTAACTCCGATCATCCGCGCCGATCTCTTCGAGCAAGGCGGCTGTTACAGCGGACACTTGCCAGGACTGAAGCGAGGCGAAAACGGGATGGGCCGAAGTGAATTGAGCCAACGGTATCCGAACTGGCAAATCGACGATCGCATTGCCGAACATGGTTGGTGGGGAAATCCCTACGAGTCCATCGAGCAGGCGCGTCAGCGAGCCGCCAAAGTAGTCAATTGGCTTGAAAGCGACGTCGCAACCGTCTGCGATAGCTTAGACGTATTTGTCATTCACGCCGACTTTAAACGACACTTGCTTGCAGAGATGCTAGGTGAGCCCTGGAATCAATTGGACTCGCAAGTCGGCCCGCTCTACAACGCGGGTATGAGTTTACTTGATCGGTCCGACGGAAATTGGATTCTCCACAGCTTCAACTGTATCACGCACCTGCCGCCGGGTCTTCTTAGTGACTAGTTGGGCAAAGACGATCAAAAACGGTTGGGGTAATGCGTCGGACTTCAATCGCGGATGCGCTGCCATATCGTCGCATCCGCGACTCTACGCCTAACGTTTCGGGCTCCCTTCGCCCCTGAGGCACGAAGGGGAGAAGGGCTGGGGATGAGGGGCTTCTTCCAATACTGCCAGTAGAGTTCCATCCGCGTAAAATTGCGTCTGCTACAATTTTACTCACTCCTCCCTCGATCCACTGACCATTCAACAAGCGTTTAACAAATGACGACGAAAAGCCTTTTCAATCTGCCGCAGCTTGCCGGTCTTTGCTCGGTAACTGCGGCTTGCCATTCTGCTCAGTGGAGCGTTGAGGAGAGTGTACGCAGATGGAAGCGGTTGCATTACTGCTTGCAACAAGCGTGTCTATCGATCACCGAAAGAATTCCCGCTGAGCCGATCTACGAACTGAAGCTGATCTATAGCCACCACGCTTACCTCTTATCCGAACAGGTTACAGCGATTCGCAAACGAGTCAGCGAGATGCGCGAGCCGCCGTTGGGGTTGGACAAGATTCCGCACGCGGCCTTGGAGCGGTTGATGAGCGATACGGCGAGCATGCGCTCAAGGCTTGCCTTCTTGACAGCCATCTACGATGTGACCCTGCCTTCAGTTCAAGAGGCCTGTCGGCAGTTTGCCTCGGACGCGCATCCGATTGCCGACGCGCCGTCGGTTCGAGTCGCCAAACTGATCGCGTTTGAACTTGAGGATCTCATCAACGTCGGACGCTCGACTATTCAGGCACTGCAAGCTGCATTCGCCGAACATCGTCAAGCCCATGAAACAGAATCGGTTGCTGCGGCCAACTTAGCAGACTTGGGCGACAATTCGTTGGATTTAGAAGCTTGGCGTCAGCATCTTCACGCATGCCTTACTGCGGCTGGCGGTTTGACCGGCAAATCAAGCTCGACTGCAACTGACGAAGTAAAATCACCTGCAATTGACAATGCTATTCCCGACCCATACCCCTTTGGCCCACGCTTCGAATACTGCAATAAACCGCGGCGAGATCAACGCTTCAAGGACTCGTACAACGCAGGCGTCAATCCAGAAGCATTCCTCTACGACCAGCGTTTTTCGGCTCAAGACAAAACGCTGATGATGTACTACAAGCGGCTTCGCGAAATCGACGTTCCCGAAACGATTGCGGCCATATTGACTGAGCTGGATGACAAGCCTTGGGACTTCTATCGCGAAATGCTGCGGCAACTTTGGGATGAAGCTCGGCATGCCATGATGGGCGAAATTGGTTTTGCTTCACAGGGAATCGATTGGACCCAGATACCGATCAACTTCACTTGGTCTCTGAACCTCAACACACAATTGACTCCGCAGGAACGCCATGGAGTACTGTTCTTCATCGAACAAGGCCTGATGACGCGAACCGGCAAGCGTTACGAATGGGAGGTCGGGCTGCAAAGTCACGATCCCCTTTCGGCACTCTTTCAGGATTTCGATTGGGCCGATGAAGTCTTACACGCTCAAATCGGTCAACGTTGGTACGTGACTCAGTTCAAGTCGATCAAAGAGGCGCTGGCCTATGGTGATGCTTGCTGGAGCCGCGTGTTGAGCCACTGGCAAGAGTACCGCGACAAGGGTTTGACCGAGCATCGCAACTGGTGGCCAGAACTCTACCAACAAGCCTGCAAGAGATGGGGGAAGCAGCCTGACCCCACGGCCCTTGAATTCAACGAGAACTATTCCAACAGCCGAGCGGACTTGAAGAGTCTATGATTCAACCCGACGAAATCATCGACAAGGCTCAACGCCTGTACCCTAAAGCAGTCGCCGCGATGCTAGAGGCTAGCTCACCAGCTCAGTCAACTCTATTACCTCAATCAACTCAATCAACTCAATCAGCTCTATTACCTCGATCAGACCATTCCGATCAGTCAAACCAACTAACCTTCTTTCCTTATCGGATGCCTTGCAATTTAAAGGCACCGGAATCGCATGCGGAGCTGATTCGACAAGTCGATCGACTGCGGCAGAAGAGTAAAGCGATAGTCGGCTACGGATACAGCGTTCAGTATCAGCCGCGTCGTAGTCGCGATCATGGCGAAAACGAATTTCCGGAAGCCATCTTCATCGAAACGATGCAGGACCTAGTCAAGCTGGTTCGCAAGAGCGACGAGTATCGCGGCTTGATGAAGGCGGTCGAGCTGATTCGCGCTCAGTTTCCACAACTTGAGTCCTGGATTCAATCTAACTGGCGAAAGATCATTCCAGCTTGCGACGAGATTCCTCACTTACTTGCCGTGACTCAGTGGTTAATTGCCAATCCACGTCCGAACTGTTTTCCTCGCGAGATTCCCTTAGCCATCAGTACAAAGCTTGTTGAAACGAACTGGGCTTTGTTGGCTTCATGGTGGGACCACTTACTCGCCCCGTCGGATATTGACTACGGCTGCGACCCGCGCGATTACGCTCAGCGATATGGCTTCCGTTGGGTCGAACCACATCTATTGGTTCGCTTGTTGGACTCTGCAATTCAACAACAGTGGCAAGTGCCTTTCGACGAATTCTCTGTGCCCGCGCGACGCCTTGGTCAATTGATCGAGGGCTCAAACTGCTTGCAACGCGTCTTCATTCTTGAGAACAAAGTTAATCAACTGACATTGCCTGCTATGCCCCAGACGATTGCCCTGGGTGGCCTTGGCTTTGGGGTAACACAACTGCATCAACTATCCAGTTTGTCGAACACCGAAATCAACTATTGGGGCGATTTAGACGTGGAAGGCTTTCAAGTCCTCGCAACCTTGCGATCCAACTTTCCTCGCGTACGAAGTTGGCTGATGGATCGCGAGACGTTGGACACATTCCACGATTTAACTATTGCTGGAAACAACAGCCAGATGGATCCGCCCATCCATTTGACGTCAGACGAGTCAGCGGTATTTGATTATCTTCGACAAAACAACCTACGATTGGAACAGGAGCGAATTCCTCAAAAGTATGTTCTTGATCGACTAGCTCTGGGGTGAAGACTGGATGGTTGAATGTGTGCTAGTCAACGAGTAAGCTCTTTTGTAGGAGGACAATCATGAGAAACACGTCGAACCAAATGGTTCGTGAAGAGCTTGATTCGAATTGGATTCCTCCCACAACCTTCAGAGTGGCGGAGTCATTTGAAGAGTTCGTAGCATTGAATCCTGACCTTATGGTCGAACAGAATTCGAATGGCGAGATTGTCATTCTGCCACCAGTGGGTAGTGAAGGGGCCAATCGCGAAATCGAGATCTCCTACCAGTTACAGAATTGGTCTCGCGAGAATGGCGGGATTTCTTTCTCGGCATCCGTTCTCTTTACGTTCCCAGATGGATCGAAACGTGGACCCGATGCTTCTTGGATCACCAAGGAGCAATGGGAAGCGCTGTCTAAAGAAGATCGAGAAACTTTCGCTCCAATCTGTCCCGACTTCGTGATTGAATTGCGTTCGCGCTCCGATCGAATTAGCAACCTCAATAAAAAGATGTTGGACTACATTGCCAATGGAGTTCGACTTGGCTGGCT
>CAYWNG010000085.1:0-16011 GCA_964458685.1 uncultured Pirellulaceae bacterium | reverse complement strand
CCGCATGCTGCGTCGAGATGCGCTGCCCGCTCTGCTAAGTCAACTTTTTGTAGGGCATCTAGGTAAATGGCTTCGACGCGGCTTACATCGCTCATAGGTCTTATCTCGCCAGTGGAACAGGGATCGGATCATGATAGTAAGGCGAGAGAGCGAATCAAAAGCCCTCAGAGAATCTGAGATTATTTCAAAAAGTCTTTGGAACCTGGATCAACGCCTCTCCAGCCACGCGAAAATGAATGACTGACTAAGAGGACAGCGCTTGGTAGCTGGGTAGCCACCGTCGCCAGATCGCCAGACGGTGGATGCGAAGGTTAACGCTTTCCACCGCTTGGCAGCTTGGCAGCGGTGGCTACAAAGTGTTGACCTCTTGGCTGCAGTTTGGCATGTCTGAATTGCTGGGGATTGGGAGGATAATAGACAAAGCCAAGTGAATGAGTATCGTTAAGTAGCACAGTTCATCACGAACGTTCCTCCTTTCTGTAATTGACAGAGCCCCCGCCATGTCTGAGCGCCTGCCCGCAGCCAGATTTCCGACGACTCACTGGAGCTGTGTGCTTCGCGCGGGCGCGTCTGCTGATCAGCAAGCCAGTCACGCTTTGGAGCAGCTTTGCCGAGACTATTGGTATCCGCTCTATGCGTTTTGCCGTCGACAGGGACTCGACACCGAGCAGGCAAGCGACCTTGTGCAGGGTTTCCTCGCGGACTTGATTGAGCGACGCGATCTGGCAAAAGTAGACCCATCCCGCGGACGGTTTCGTTCCTTTCTGCGTACAGCCTGCGCCAATTTTCTGTCGCACACTCGGGATTATGACCGAGCCGCGAAACGTGGTGGCGGTCGCAATCTGGTCTCGATCAACCTGCAGGACGCAGAGGGGCGTTACATGCATGAGCCGGCTCACCAGCTCACTGCCGAACGGCTCTTCGAGCGCCGCTGGACAATGGTGCTCCTGGAGCGTGTGCTCGCCCGCCTGGAATCGGAAGCCAGTCGAGTCAGAAAGTCTGAACTGTTTTACGCGCTACGGCCTTTGCTGGAGGGAAATGACCTGAGCCAATCCTACCAGCAAATTGGCGAAACCCTGAACATGAGCGAAGGTGCCGTCAAGGTGGCTGCGCATCGTCTTCGCAATCGCTATCGGCAAATCCTGCGTGAGGAAGTGGGAAGAACGGTTGCCGATCCTGCAGAAATCGACGAGGAGATCGCCGACTTATTGCGGGCTTTGTCCTGAAGTTCAGCGAATCAAGAAAATCTTGTAACTATTTTCGCAACTTTCGTCACTGGTCCATAGTGGGATCACGTACGAACTGAGGAGCCCGAGCGATGAGCGATGTCGAAAATTGCCGTGTGTGTGGTGAACAACGTCCTGGAGATGCGCCTGCGGGACTTTGTCCGGCCTGCTTGCTTAAGGCTGGCCTGTTAGCCCAAGATTCGAAACTGGAGGAGGTTACGTTCCTGTTTGGCCCGGCATCTTCCAGCATCGTGGCGACCTTTAGCGAAGCGATTGGAAAAATCCCTGGGGTTCTGCTGCGTGATACGGATTCGGGCACCGACTCCGGTCCCGTGATCCGACCGACATCAGACGAAGTTCCCCATCCGTCCGAACGCACGGCTCGGTTGCAGTTGTTCGGCGAGATCGCGCGTGGTGGTATGGGGGCGGTACTGAAGGGACGCGATGCAGACCTGGGGCGTGAACTGGCCGTCAAGGTATTGTTGGAATCGCATAAAGATAAGCCTGAAATGGTTCGACGTTTTGTCGAAGAAGCACAGATCGCTGGTCAATTGCAGCATCCGGGGATCGTGCCCGTGTACGAACTGGGCGCCTTCGGTGACCAGCGTCCTTACTTTGCGATGAAGCTGGTCAAGGGGCAGACGCTGGCCGAGATCTTCACCCATCGAAAGTCGCTCGACGAAGGATTTCCGCGGCTCCTTACGATTTTCGAATCGATCTGCCAGACGATGGCTTATGCTCATGCTCGAGGCGTCATTCATCGCGACCTGAAACCATCCAACGTCATGGTCGGCTCGTTTGGTGAAGTCCAGGTCATGGACTGGGGGCTGGCCAAGGTTCTGCCGCGAGGCGGAGTTGTCGATGATGCGTCCGCTGGCCACACGAAAGAGCAAGCGACGCTGATTTCTACGGCTCGCAGCGGTACGGATTCGGATCTTTCGCAAGCCGGTTCGGTGATGGGAACCCCGGCCTATATGGCTCCTGAGCAGGCTCGCGGCGAAGTCGAAGAGCTTGATGAACGGGCTGATGTGTTTGCGCTCGGCTCGATCTTTTGCGAATTGCTGACCGGTCAGCCGGCCTTCAACGGTCGCAGCTCCGGGGAGATCCTCCGCAAAGCGGCTCGCGGAGATTTGGCAGAAGCCGTGGCTCGCCTTGAACAGTCGGACCTTGGCCATGATCCGGAACTGATCGCTTTGGCGAAGTCGTGTCTTTCGTCGGAACGCGATGATCGTCCACGTCATGCCGGTGAAGTCGCCGAGCGTATTAGCCGCTATCATTCGCGAGTTCAGGAGCGACTACGTCAGTCGGAGATCGAACGAGCCGAACAAAAAGCCCGCGCCGAGGAAGCCACCAAACGAGCCGCCGTCGAACGTCAGCGACGGCGGCTGACAGTCGCGCTGGCGGCGTCCATCATCGGTTTCGCAATCCTTGGCGGAGGCGGATGGGTGTACTTTGCACAGCAGCGAGCTGCTCGGCAGGCTGCTACCGAACTTGCTGTGAACGCGTCGATGAGCAAAGCCACGCTACTCTACGGTCAGGCCAAAGCTGCTCCAGTCGGCGACCTCGGCCAATGGACCGAAGCTTTGGCCGCCGCCAGGGAAGCGGAAGCGAGTCTCCAAACCGGCGAACCGAGCAAAGTACTCAGCCAGCGAGTGTCAGATCTCATCCACACGCTGGAGAGTGAACGCAAAGACGCCGAGCAAAAGGCCCTTGAGGCCCAAAGGGATCAAATGCTGTTCGGGCGAATTGAAGCCATACGCGTGAATTTCGTTGATGCGGATGCAGTCTGGTTTTACGGGCGCGAAAGCAAAAGTCCTGAACTTGCTGATGCGGCGTATGCCGCCGCCTTCCGCGAATTCGGCGTGGATGTCGATCAGCTTGAACCGGCCGAAGCTGGTAAGCTGCTTCGGCAGCGGCCCCAGGCACTTGAGATTGCCTTCGCCATTGACGCATGGGCACTGATCCGCAAAGACCTTGCCCGAGATGAGCAAACTGACAAACAAGACCCGGTCAAAGACCGCTTATATCGTCGACTTGTCGAACTCGCCTGCGTCATCGACCCGGACCCGTTTCGTTGCAGCATCCGCAGGCACGAAGGAGTCATCGATCAATACCTCGAGTCGATTCAATTTCCCGCCGGGCGGGAATCGAATCAGAAGGCCAGTTTGCTCGACAAGGTTATGAACGACGCGGAACTCGCGAAGCAACCAGCCCGTGCCCTGTATGTGATCGGGCTGAAGCTCGAGCACTCGCGGCAAAGCTGGTTTGGTAAACCCAAAAACAATGACACACTGATTTCCACGATTGCGCTCTGGAAGCGAGCCTGGCAACTTCGACCGAGTGATTTTCAAATCTGCTGGACGCTAGCGAAAGAATGCCGTGACGAAGTCGAAAAACGTGCTTTTGCCATGGCTGCTGTGGCGGCTGCTCCGGAAAGCCCCTTCGCCAAAGAGTGGATTCTGAAGACTAACGAATCGACGGAGTATGTGGCCCTAATCAATCAGAATGTCCGAATCAAGGCTGGCGATAAGACGCCCGAATGGACGTTTCCGCATGTGTTTATTGAATCCAGCCTCGGTGAGAAGTGCTTCATCGGGCCAACACGATACCCCGCTCTGACCGACGTAGAAAAGAAACGACTTGAACAGAAGGTTCAGGATCTTCGATGGGCCATTCGACTTCAGCCATCAGTCACTGCTCTTCAGATTCAACTCGCGAAGAATCTTGTGCGACTTGGCCGCTATGAAGAAGCGTTTGTTGTCCACGATGGAGCCGTCAAGCTTAGAGGCAAACTGGATGTCGAAGAGAACATCGCATGGGAGCTTTATGGCATGGGCGAGGTCGACAAAGCGAAGGAGATGCTTGAAGCAATCATCCGGCAGGATGAGGCTGCATTTCTCAATGAAGTGTATGCGCTGCTGGGGGTCATCAACATGGAACAAGGACGACGCGATCGGGCATTCGAGTGTTTTCGAGATGCTTACATCAGGATCCGTAAACCCGAAGGTATAGGATCGATGATCTCCACATTGGGCGGTGGTTGGGAAGAGGCGATGCAATATGCGGGGACGATTGAGCAGGTTAAGTCTGCGTACCAAAGCTGGATCAATAACGAGAACTGGTTTCGTCCATCTTTGTCGGTCGAAGAACTCGGTGAATATCTCGTCAAGCATGGCAAACCGGAAGAAGCTCTTGCTGTCTACCGCGACGCATTGACTCGTGAAGATGGCGACAGGGTTCTTGATGAACTCAGCCGTTTGCTCGTTGATCTCAATCGGCCCGTCGAGGCCGTCGATATTTACAAGGCTGCGATCGCAAAGAAACCCGACGACGTTGATCTTCGCAAGGGACTGGCGGGGCTTTACGGAAAGATCGGCAAGTCCGAAGAACGACTTGCCATTCTGCGGGAACTGATACCGCTGTATCAGGAACGCATTCGAGGCGGCAATTATTCGGAACAGCCCCTGGCATGGTTGTACCGCGAGCTTGACCAGATCGAGGACGCACGTACGATCGAACGCGAGAGACTCAAAAACGCGAGAGCGGGCAGTATGACGTTCAATAGCCAGGCGATGGAGTACGCCACCAGCGATGACCCAAGGTTTCGAGACCCGGAGATGGCGCTTGAATTCGCGAAGCGAGCCTGTGAACTGACGCAGTACAGCCAGTCGATGATCCTTGACACCCTCGCCACAGCGTATGCCGCAAACGGTGATTTTGATAACGCCGTCAAGTGGCAACTCAAAGCCATTGAGCTATGCGACGACGAAAGTATGGAATTCTATCAGGAGAATCTCAAGCTCTTCCGCGAGAAGAAAACGGTTCCGCCACAGAAGTGGTGAGAGCGACTAAAACAACGTACGCACTATTAGCCGAGAGAACTGGTAGCAACCCCTCATCGGTCTTCGACAGAAGACTAGTCCGGACTGCTAACCTCTAAACGACCTGTTTGAAACTCCAAAAACCTACCGATGTCAGCCCTTCCAGAGAGTGCTTTGGAGGAAGCACCACGAATCCATGGAAGAAAAAGTCGGTCCACACAGACTCTATTCTTCACAGCAGTAGGCAGAGGAAGCCAACGCCGAAGCCAGAAATGCAAAAACCCTGGACAAGCCAGGGTTTTGCAGCGGAGAGGACAGGATTCGAACCTGCGGACCAGTTTTACCCGGTCGGTTCATTAGCAATGAACTGCTTTCGACCACTCAGCCACCTCTCCGGTCAAAATTCCTTCGCCTTTTCGATACCGGCATCGTTGACGACGAAGACCGATTCGAGCGACTGTTTAGGCCGCTGGGGCAAGGGAGTGTATATCTAAGCAAACCGCCAGATTCTTGCAACATCTCCTGAGCAGTTTTGAGGCCTGTTTTTGGTGAGTGACACACTTTAATCCGGAAAAAACTGTTCCTCACGACTTCAAAGACGATTCCAAGCAGGCAAAGTTCACCCGCTGCCCCAGATGAATCTAGCTTAAGCTCGGCTACTTCCGTCCGCCATAGAGAGCGTCCCGCTTAGGAATACTAGCCGCCAGCCGTTAGGCTCCGGTTCCTTTGGATTTGAAGTCACTCGTTGACGAAAACAAGATTTAGCCTGATCGAAAACTGCGGAATAACGGCTTTCAAATGCAGGCAAAACTGGACGCTAACGCCTTGCGGCTAGTTCAGAACGGCCACCGGCCTTCTAAGCGGGACGCTCTCCATAGCCTGCGCCGTTTCGCAACTTTAGACCCATTCTTGGTGTTTGCAGTTATTGGGTTAGGTTTTGTGACTAATCCGCGGCGGTTTCATGCAATTCTCGCAACAGTGTTCTTGTATGAGGCTTACGTCTATTCCTCCCAAAAGAAGGGCTCACGCGAAATGCGAATTCGAAGACTGATTCCGTTCAGCCTGATCATCCTGGCTAGTCATATTCCGGCTTGCCAGGCTCAAGATGAACCAAATCGACCACCACGACCCGAAGGCCAGCAAGGTCCTCCCGACAACGGTCAAGCTCCAAATGGCCCCGGCGGATTTGGGCAGGGCGGATTTGGACCCGGTGGATTTGGTTTTGGTGGCCCTGGTGGAGGAATGGGTGGAATGGGCGGCGGGCCCAATCGTCAAACTATGAAAGTGGTTGAGAAATTCGATGTGAATAAAGACGGCTGGCTGAACGCCGAAGAGCGAAGCGAAGCGAAGAAATACGTCGCAGAACAGCGAGCCAACATGCCAGGTCGCGGTGGCTTCGGGCCTCCCGGTCAAGGCGGTCCTGGTCAAGGTGGTGCTCCAGGTCAGGGCGGGCCCGGCGGTGGAGCTCAAGGCGGTGGAGCTCAAGGCGGTCCTGGTCCTGGAGGTCCCGGTCAAGGCGGTCCTGGCGGCGGAGGTCGTGGTGGCCGCGGCGGTATGGGCCGCGCGAACATGCCTCCAGCCGAGCCTGGCAAGCAGATCGCCAAGTCGGATGTAACTCCGGTCGAAGGTAGCCTATACGATACTAATGTGCTCCGCACGATCTTCATCGACTTCGAAGCCAAAGACTGGGAAGCCGAACTGTCGGCCTTTCGCGACACCGATGTCGATGTACCGGCAACCATGACCGTCGATGGTAAAGAGTATCCATTGGTTGGCGTTCGCTTCCGCGGCAACACATCGCTGCAGATGGTCCCGAATGGTTACAAGAAGCCGCTCAACATTGCGATGGATTTGGCTAACGAAGATCAAAAACTGTACGGTTACAAGACTCTCAATTTGCTTAACGGTGTTAACGATCCAACCCTTCTAAGCGCGGCGTTGTATTCTCGATTTGCAACTGCACACTTCCCCGCCCCTAAGGCGAATCTTGTACGGCTGGTCGTCAACGGCGAATTCTGGGGAATCTACTCCAACGTTCAACAACTGAACAAGGAGTTCCTCAAGGAGAACTACGACAAGTCCAAAGGTGCTCGCTGGAAAGTACCAGGGTCACCGCAGTCTCGAGCGGGCCTAGAGTACTTTGGCGAGGACAAAGCTTCGTATGAACGATTGTTCGAAGCTAAAGATGCCTCCGACAATGACTGGAAAAAGCTGATCGATCTTTGCCGAATCCTCAAAGAAACTCCGACGGAAGAATTGGCCGAGACGATCAAGCCGTTGATCGACATCGATGAGCTGCTGTGGTTCCTTGCCATCGACATTGCGACGGTCAATAGCGATGGCTACTGGACTCGCGGTAGCGACTATTACATTTGGCTCGACGACAAGAACAAGTTTCACTTCTATCCCTACGACATGAACGAAGCGTTCTTGGCTGGTCATGGCCCCGGTGGCGGACCTGGCGGTGGGCGCGGAGGTCGAGGCGGTGGAATGGGACCAGGCGGAATGGGACCTGGAGGACCTGGTTTTCCGGGTGGAGCTCCAGGAGAACCTGGAAGACCACCACGCGAAGGCGAAGAAGGTCGTCCAGCAGAAGGCCGACCACGTGAGGGACGTCCACCTGAAGGTCGTCCAACTGAAGGTCAGCAAGCTCAAGATGGTCCGCGACGAGGCCAAGGTCCTGGCGGTCAAGGATTTGGTGGTCCTGGCGGCGGTGGTCCTGGCGGCGGTGGTCCTGGTTTTGGAGGACCTGGCGGTCCTGGTGGCGGAGGTCCCGGTGGTGGCGGTCCTGATCTCGATCCGCTAGCCGGATTGAACAACGATCGTTTCCCACTCCGAAGCAAAATCCTCGCAGTTCCAGAATTCAAAAAGCAGTATCTTGCCAACATCAAGACGCTCAGCGAAGAGATGAGCTGGAAGAACGTCGAGCCGTTTGTGACACAAATGCGAAAGCTCATTGAGACTGAACTCAAAGACGACACTCGCAAATTGTCGGGCTACGAAGAGTTTCTGAAGGCGACTTCATCTAGCGGTGAAGGTGAAGGCGAGACATTGAAAAAATTCTTCGACACTCGAAGCGCTCGACTTAAGAAAGCTGCCGAGTAATCCAATAGTCTAATCCAATAGTCGCGATTGAGGTTTCTAGCTCGATCAAACATACAGAGGCTACATTCGAACGGGTTTCGACTGGAATACTCCAGTCCAGGCCTTGAGGAATGTAGCCTCTGTCGTTTCGGCGATTGACAGAACGTCAGTTGCGGTGAGAATTTCCAGGAGTTCTGGCGAAAACAGCCAACCGCGGACCGCTTCGCACCTTGAAACGGTTGGCCAATACTCCCATCTGCATTCTCATTTTCGAAGGTTTTTCAACGTGACGGTCTGCGTACTGGCTTACTCTGGGGGTTTGGATACATCGTGCATGCTCGGCTGGTTGATCGAGCGAGGCTATGAGGTTCACGCTGTCTACGTCGATCTTGGACAACCCGGCGAAGATCGCCAGCAGATGAAAGATAAGGCCGTTAAGATCGGCGCGAAAAGCGTTCGAATGATTGACGCCCGCGAAGAGCTTTGCAGCGACTTTGCCTTTCCGTGCTTGATGTGGCAAGCCAAATACGAAGGCCCCTATCTGCTTGGAACCAGTATCGCTCGACCGCTGATCACCAAGAAGATCCTGGAAGTTGCTGACGAAGTTGGTGCCCAAGTTTACGCGCACGGTGCAACTGGCAAAGGCAACGATCAATGCCGTTTTCAATTAGCCGCTGAAGCCCTTCGTCCAAGCATCCGTGTTTACGCTCCCTGGCGAACCAAAGAATGGCGAGATGACTTTCCTGGCCGCGCCGAGATGATCGCCTATTGCGAAGCTAGAAACATTCCAGTCAAGGCAACCACGAAGAAGCCATACTCTTCCGATGAAAACGCACTGCACATTAGCTACGAAGCTGGCGAATTAGAAAAGCTAGACATTT
Source organism: uncultured Pirellulaceae bacterium (assembly GCA_964458685.1). Taxonomy (GTDB): domain Bacteria; phylum Planctomycetota; class Planctomycetia; order Pirellulales; family Pirellulaceae; genus Aureliella. The sequence goes on along the minus strand of CAYWNG010000085.1, from coordinate 6,999 downwards.
GCGGCGTGGACTTGGTGGACTTCACCATGACAGTCAGCCCTCAACAAGCTCCTGAAAAGCCTGAAGAGGTTACCATCTCCTTTGAAGCCGGTATTCCGATCGCAGTTAACGGCAAGAGGTGTTCGGCCTTGGAAGTCGTTTCACAGCTCAACGATATCGGCGGACGCAACGGCGTTGGCCGAATCGACATCGTTGAGAATCGTTTTGTAGGGATGAAGAGCCGTGGAGTCTACGAAGCACCTGGCATGACGCTGCTGTACGAAGCCGCGCGTCACATCGAACAACTGACGCTCGACCGCGACTTGATCCACTTCCGCGACACCCTATCGCCGATGGTCGCCGAGATGGTCTATTACGGCTTTTGGTTCACTGCCAAGATGAATGCACTCAAGGCGTTCATCAAGAAGTCGCACGAAGTGGTTACTGGCGAAGTGACCTTCAGACTGTACAAGGGCAACACGCAAGTCCTTCGACGCAGCAGCCCTAACAGCTTGTACGACGAAGGCATTGCCACCATGGAAGGCGGCGGAGCCTACAACCAAGACGACGCCGAAGGCTTCCTCCGAATCCAAGGCTTGCCTTACCGAGTCCAAGGCAAATCACGCAACTTGGGCCAGTAGCGTCCAGCTCAGTCCCAAGGACGCCACATCTACATCGCTAGCCACAAAATTTCACAAAAACCACAAAAGAATACATGCGTCTGCGCATTCATCGCGATCGCCTTCCACGAATGAAGAACCATCTCTAGCGAGCTATACTTTTTATGGCTCTTGTGAATTTTCGTGGCTAGAAATAAAGAAAAAAGATGTTAGGGCTGATGGATTAGGCCGTTTGAATCCTGCTGGCTTGCCCAGCAGATCGTTAGGCTTCACGCTACAAGCAGCAAATCTTCTCCCTTTTTCTCGCTTTTGGACAGTAAGCCGGTGGGATTGAGCTTAGCGAACAATCACTCGATCACAATGCCGCGACGGCTGGTGTGCGTTTTGCCGTCGGGGAAGGTAACGCGAACTTCGATGAGCTGCGTCCAAGGCAAATCACGCAACATGGGCCAGTAGCTCCCAGCTCAGTCCCAAGGACGCCACATCTACATCGCTAGCCACAAAATTTCACAAAAACCACAAAAGAATACATGCGTCTGCGCATTCATCGCGATCGCCTTCCACGAATGAAGAACCATCTCTAGCGAGCTATACTTTTTATGGCTCTTGTGAATTTTCGTGGCTAGAAATAAAGAAAAAAGATGTTAGGGCTGATGGATTAGGCCGTTTGAATCCTGCTGGCTTGCCCAGCAGATCGTTAGGCTTCACGCTACAAGCAGCAAATCTTCTCCCTTTTTCTCGCTTTTGGACAGTAAGCCGGTGGGATTGAGCTTAGCGAACAATCACTCGATCACAATGCCGCGACGGCTGGTGTGCGTTTTGCCGTCGGGGAAGGTAACGCGAACTTCGATGAGCTGCGTTCCCTTGCTGGCAGCAGCAGGCAAGACACCTGTCCAGATGTGTGGCGTTAAGTGTGGCTTGGGCAGGTCGCGCCATTTGCGTGTGAGGTCGAGCGCATCTTTGGCGATCTCTTCGACCAGCGCAGGATCGGCCATCGTTGTCGCTTGCATCGCTGTCCAAGCGGACTCACCCAAACGCATTTCACACTTGCACTTTTCGCAACCATTAAAGACATTGGCGAGCACTTTAGTCTCAGCGTTTTCAGCCGACTTGATTCGCTCGGGAGCGTAGATATTCATCTGATACTCTGCGGGTCTTCCGGCGGCGCGAAGCTCTAGGCTGTAGTTCGCACCGTCGAACTCCATGATCGAATATCCATTGGGACCGCCATCACTCATCGTGGCATGCGGAATGCCTCGTTCATCTTTGCGGCCCGACCACCAACTTCCGCAAACGGTGACGTTGACGATGTGATGGTGCTTCTTGGCTCCCATCCAACCATCTTCTTGACCGATGTAATAGTGCTGCATGTTGTGCGTATGCGCCGATAAAGAAATGGCCGCTGGACGCTTTTCGATCAAGCGATACAAATCCTGACGATCTAAGACTTCGATCAGTGGAATGTGCATCATCAACACGACCAACTGGTCTTGTGGAATGCCTTCCAGATCTTTGCGAATGAAAGTCATCTGCTCGGGGCCAAGACCGCCGACATAGTTGGCTTTCTTGCCGTCCTTGGCGGCAACCCAAGTCACATCGTCCACCACAATGAAGTGGGTTGGACCGTGGTCGAACGAATAGTATGAAGGCCCGTAGATACGCTCGAAGGTTTCGTCGCTCAACTTGTCATCAGCAGCGTCGTAGTTTATGTCGTGGTTTCCCAGGACGTTGTACCAAGGCAAGCCGACCAAGGCGATGGCCTGATTGTGCGGCTCCATCACACTTAAGTCGTCAAACACGATATCGCCCAGAGTCACACCGAAGGCGGCTTGATGAGCTTCATTGGCAACGACCTGCTCGATCACATCGTGCGTCAGATATTCGACTTCGGCGATGTCGCGAGGCTGAGTATCACCGAAGAACAACGCGCGGAACTTGTCTGGCTCGGGACGCTCGTACAATGCAAAATCAACCGATTCAGGAAGCGGTCCAGTTGGTGCGACACCGGGAAACTTAAATGAAGCAGGCGAGCCGGCGGGCTTGTGGATGTAATAGAACTGCGGCAGATTCTGCGCGTTCAAGTGCGTCATGTAGTTGCGAGGCTTGATGACAAACAGAATGGTATCGTCAGTGACCGGCAACTCATACTTGCCTTCTGAATCGGTCTTAACGATATCGATTCCATTGCTCACGCGAACTCCTGCTAGCCCCTTCTCACCCGCGTCGCGAGTCCGATTGCGATTGCGATCCTCGTAGACAACGCCACGAGCTTTCGAAGCTTTTGGAACAGCAACCGCCGCTGAAGTTGCACTGCTATTTTCTTGCGAGTAAAGCTCCTTTGTTGATCCCACCGCAACGAGTATCGCAAACAGGATTTCTAAAGCTGGAGTTCTAAACATCGATGGTTCTACCTCGGTTGAATTGCTCAGGAAGGTTCCATGCCAAGCGATCGCTCAGCTTGGGAGTGGGAGTATCATGTGGTGTCAACAATATATTCGAAAATGGTCGCAGGTTCTGATAGCGATCGCTGGACTTACTGCCAACGCGCGAAAAACCGCACCCACAATCTGGCGCACCAGAGCAAAAGAGAATTTTTGATGAAGACGCTTGACGGAACACGAACAAGTGCCTGGATGGCTCAACCGAGCTAAAGAGTTGCCTACAAAGTTGCGAGCACCTCTTCGACGGTTCTATTCCAGGCAGGAAAGGGATCGGGAAAGCGATTCCAGTTTTCTGGCCCAAGAGCCATCTCTTCGTCGGTGAGTAGACATTCTTGAAGGGAATCGTAGATGGCAATTTCGTCGATGCCGATCCCAATAAAGACCAGCTCCTGACGACAATCCCCAACGTCATTGTTCCAGCGACTGGCAATTTGTTCGCGAATAGCAGTCACATCAGGCCAATACTCTTGCGGAATCGCAGCCCACCAGAATCCCCCGAAATCCAGTCTAGCAACTCGACCTGCCTGGGACCAAACACCGATCTTGTCTAATCGACTGGCCAACCAGAAAAAGCCTTTGCTGCGTAACACGCCTCCCCAGTCCTGGCTGAGCCGATCGAAGAATCGCTGAGGATGAAAAGGTCTTCGGGCCTTGAATACAAAGCTACGAACACCATACTCCTCAACTTCACTTGCTCCCTCTCCTCGAAGCGTCAATTGCCAACCTTTGCTTTGCTTGGCGATCTCAAAATCAAAGCGGCCTGTCCCAAGAATCTTTGAAGGATCGATTTGACCAAACGAGCTTCTCAATTTCAGTGCGTGCGGATTCAGTTGCTCAATGAGCGCTTCGATCGTTTCCAGTGAAGCTTGATCCACCATTTCAACCTTATTGAGCACGATCACGTTGGCGAACTCAACCTGCTCGGTCAATAGATCTGCGACCGTTCTCGGGTCATCCTCATCAGCCGCTTGACCGACGCTTTGGAGATCTTTACCGAGGCGAAGATCCTCCAGGAAGTTAGCGGCGTCAACAACGGTTACCATCGTGTCCAGTTGAGCGATCGAAGATAGCGGAACGCCATCACCCACAGCAAATGTGAATGTATCCGCCACGGGTGCCGGCTCGGAAATACCAGTCGATTCGATTAGCAGATAGTCAAAGCGACCTTCCTTAGCCAAGTTAGCAACTTCAATCAGAAGGTCTTCGCGAAGCGTACAGCAGATGCATCCGTTAGTCATCTCGACCAGTTTCTCTTCTGTCTTGCTGAGCGCCGCATCGCCACCAGTAACAAGCTGCGCATCGATGTTGACTTCGCTCATGTCATTGACGATGACAGCAACCTTCATCCCCTGTCGATTACTCAAAACATGATTGAGCATCGTCGTCTTTCCCGCGCCAAGAAATCCCGATAAGACTGTAACTGGCAGCTTCTTCATAACACTCACCGTACCTTTGAATCAACAAGAGATTTGCGCACTGCGTGCGAGGGATGACAGTAGCCGCTACCATCATCAAACCAATCGCGAATCAACCGAACGACTCCAGGTTTCTCGTTTCCGATGTACTCCTCGCGCAGCTTTGTGTAGTGCTGGATCAAGCTCTCGCATTGCGACCGCAAGCTCTTCTCACTTTCTGTTTCCTCAGTCAGCTTAGGCACGGCGTAAACAAACCGACCTGTTTTACCTGCCTGAGTTGGAAACGAACGAAAATCCCGCTGAATGAACTCGCCAGTTTCAGCTTGATGCTTACCCGCGCGGATAAAGAAATCGATCGAGTATTCGGGATAGCCAAAAACCAAGCCGAATCCGCGCCATCGCTCTTCGCGAAGCTGCGAGCGCTCGATACTCAGCAGGACAACTTCGGGATTTTCTTGAGGCGACACGCCCAGCCTCCCAAAATACTCATGCTGCGAGGCTATAAGTGAGGTTAAGGCAGGACGATTGCAGATCCAAGCGGACGCATGCCTCTCTCCTTCGATGAGATTCTCGAAAACAATGGTGTCCGCTTGAAACACTTCGCCACACACCCACACGGACAGAGCCGCCTGGACTCGATCCAAGTCGGTTGTATTGGGCGGCTGGATTCGAAAGCGAGTACTCCAGAATCCTTCCGAAACTGGCTTTACCGATGCAACAATCGTGTAGATCGCTTCACTATCGAGCGCATCCAACAGCAGTTTCTCACTTAACTCGCGATGCTCTTTTTCAGTGAGACTTTCTAAGGGAAAGCACTGATCGCGCGGCACGGCATCCGGATGTCGCGGGGCACTTGTATTCGATTTGTCGAATGGCTGGAGAACGCGCAGGTCTTGAGCCGCTGCGCTCATCTCTACCAAGAGAACAAGAATCGTTGCGACCGCCAAACGGATGTAGCGGGCAAATCTTTGAAGTTTCAAGTGTGCACCCATTTGAGGATTTATCGAGTGTCTAGGGCTTTCAGAGGATAGTGCACCTGCAAGGTGATTGCAAGTAATCAGTGTATGAACTAAAACGTAGGGTGTGTCCAATTTCGAGCGCGAGCTGCAATGAACCAAGCCGACCTCACTAAAGAACAAACCCGCCAACTCATTCGCAAGACGGGTCTTCGCGTAACTCCAGCGAGGCTGGCCGTGCTTCATTTGCTCTGGCAATCGACAACCCCGTTGTCTCATGCAGAGGTCTCCAAGCAGTTGGACTTCTTGGGCATCGATGTGGCCACGGTTTTTCGAAACCTCAAGGGACTGATCAAAGTAGGACTACTTCGAAAAGTTGAGCTAGGCGATCACGTTTGGCGGTTCGAAGCGATTAAGTCGGACAGCCCTGATTTCTCCATGCATCCACATTTTCTATGTACCAAATGCGGCTCAGTAACTTGCCTTGCTCAGTCGCAATTGTCCGTGATGAACCAACAAGCCGTCCAAGCTGTTGGGGCAGTTGGGGAGGTAACCGAGATCCTGCTGCGAGGCCGCTGCAATAACTGCCTTCAAGCTAACGACTGCTAATCGACCGACAACCGCCGACCAACACAGTAGAGTTCGCCAGACCACTAATTGTTGCCTCGGTTTTTCCTCTGATTTTCTGCGAGGATATCCTCCAGCCAATCATCGAAGTTGATAGCGATACAAAAACGCCTCTTGTTACGAGGAACGTCCGGAGATCGATGCAACATTTCATCGCCGTAGGTCGGATGCTTGTGCCCCTTTAGGAAAACAAGTTCGCCCAGGCCCGCTCGCATGATCTTCTGTGGATCGCGCACGTGGATGTATTCTGTCCCCGGCCCGCAGTATGTTACCAACAAACGGACAAAGACATTGTCGCAGTGGAATTTCGGACAGGATTGCTGATCCGTGACATCCAATCGCAACTCGACTTGCTGCTGTTGGAAAAGTTGCCCAAACAGTCTGCACATTTGCTCGATGTCTTCGACTAGCGGCTCCACGGCCAGCCCAAAATCAGCAAGAGCCTTTTCCACTAACGCTCGACTCTCCAACGCAGGAACTTTGAAGCGTTGATCTGCGACGGGCGCTGCTTGAACAAGAGAATCAATATCGCAAGACCAATCGCGAGCAACCACGCAAATGTCCGCGTTTTTCGCAGCAAGTTGGTTCGCAATCGGTGAGTAATCCAGAGTTGAGGCCAACATCGCCATCGATCACATTTCCTATAATTTTGAGCGGGCAACGCTTTAGCACACAATGTGTACCTGCATAAATACTACACAAGACTCTTGCGAAGAGCAAGCCTGGGACGATGGCGGCTTGAGAGCAGTCGCCTGCGGCAAAGTTGCTTAACGGCAAGCCGCAGGCGACTGTGTTCCCACACGCACGCTTCGCCAAGAGGTAATTCTCTCGCGCTTCGCTAAGCTTTGCGATGGCATTCGATTGAAGGCCGCCTCTGGTGTCCGAATAAGAGCAGTCGCCTGCGGCTTGCCGCTGGGCCTTAGAGCGTATCCATCGGATCGATGTCGATGACAAACTGGAC
>CAYWNG010000084.1:0-16061 GCA_964458685.1 uncultured Pirellulaceae bacterium | reverse complement strand
CGCCGGTTCCACCAAAAACTTCGCAAACTGCCATTCACGCGGAGCGGCGAAAACGGCAAAATCGGGCGATGGCAAGAATCTTCTGTATCGCAAATCAAAAAGGCGGTGTCGGTAAGACAACGACAGCCGTCAATCTCTCGGTGGGATTGGCGAAGGCGAACCAACGTACTTTGCTGATCGACTTGGACCCCCAGTGCAATGCGACCAGCGGGGTAGGGCAGAAGCCCGCCGACAAACATCCACTGCTGCTCGACGCAGCCTTGCAAGAAAGCCTTGTTGAAACGGCTTGGGAAGGGTTGCAACTACTTCCTGGTAGCCGCAGTTTTGTCGATGTCGATCGACTCGAAAGCGAAACTGGCGACGCCGCTCGACTGCGTCAACACCTTGATGCATGCATTAGCTCATTTGATTATGTACTCATCGATTGCCCACCATCACTTGGCCAGCTAACGCAAGCTGCACTTAGTGCTAGCACTGAAGTTTTGATGCCTATCCAATGCGAATTCTACGCGATGGAAGGACTGACGCAGATGATTCAGGTAATTCGTGAAGTAATGCACCGCGGAGACGGCAGATTGACCTTTGGCGGAATCCTACTCACCATGTATGATCCAAGCCTAGAATTGACCCATGAAGTCGACGCTGAAGTTCGCGAGTTCTTTGGCGATATCGTCTTCGACACCGTAATTCCCCGCGATGTTTGTGTTGCCGAGGCACCCAGCCATGGCCTGAGCGTAATGGACTATGCTCCCCGATCTCGCGGAACGCGTGCGTATTTAGAACTGTGCATGGAGGTACTGGAACGTGACTAAAGATCGTCGACTTGGACGCGGCTTAGCTGCTTTGCTTGGATCACCCATGGAAGAAGGCTTGGTGGTTGAAGGCGTGAATAGTCCGGAAAACGCATCGCCACGTCCATCGGCTCAACCTGCACCACCTCAAAGCTCATCAACGGCAACCGTCAATCGCCAAGCCGTGACCGGCGCCGTGCCTCTGAACACGATAGCGCCCAGTGGTAAGTCTCTCGAGCTTAGCGTCTACGAGATCGACAACAATCCATTCCAGCCTCGACGTAAATTCAATCAAGAAGAGATCGCTTCTCTAGCCGCTAGTATTCGCGAGCACGAACAGTTGCAGCCAATTCTCGTGCGCAAGATTGGTGGCCGTTATCAACTGATCAGTGGTGAACGCCGCTTGCGAGCCGCAATTCACGCGGGACTCAAGACCATTCGCGCCGAAGTTCGTGAAGCCGACGATCGCTTGGTTGCCGAACTGGCGATCGTCGAGAACTTGCAGCGCAAAGACTTGGATGCCATCGAAAAAGCGATGTCCTTCCGACGCTACATCGATCAACACAAGTGTACTCAAGAGGACCTAGCCAAGCGTCTGAAGATCGACCGCAGCACCATCGCAAACTTAATGCGATTGCTTGAGCTGCCCGAGGAGATTCAGCAGAGCATTCAAAACGATACAATCACGGCTGGACACGCGCGAACACTGCTACCACTGGGCGACGAAGCACAGCAACTTGAGTTCGCTCGCTTGATTCACGAAGAAGGCTGGAGCGTCCGCGAAACCGAGCGACGCGTTGCCGAACAGTTAGCTTCGGAGGACAACGCTCCCGTCGCTTCCGTGGGCTACACCAAGCCCAGTCGCAAACGAACGACGCCCCAGATCGCTGCCTTAGAGCAACAGATGCGATTAGCCTTGGGGACCAAGACCGAGATTCGCCAAAACGCTCAAGGTCGCGGCAAGATCACTATAACCTTCTCCAACAACGAAGAGTTCGAGCGATTGTGCCAGATGATCTGTCCTCAGGTCCAGCAACAACGCGCCGCTTAGTGCGCAGCACATTGATGTTCTGAAGTTCTTCGTAGCTGGACCGGCCACGGTTCAGTAGGCCGAACCCGTCGGAGACGAGTGCGACTTTATAGTCGCTCCTGTCTCCGACGGGATTCTTCTTTGCAATCAGCCCGTCGTAACAATGGCGGATCGTTCCTATGTAGTTGTGGTCGCGAAAAAAAGCACCGTCGGCAACACTCTGAACCACTATTCGCGTTTGCTCGGCTTGTGATCTATGGCGACTCCGCTGGCGTAATGGGCTACCAGTCGATATGGGTTCGATAGATCTTGATTGCTGTAGACGATGACATGTGGCAGGACCTTGATCGCACGCTTCAAATTTGATTGTGTTCTTTTGAAGCGATTTCGAAGCTTGCTGTCAGGAATGTCATGACCACCTTGACTGACGCGCATAGAGACTCGCTTCATGGATTCCTCGGGGCTATCGATCTGGATGAAGATCAGAACAACTGTATAGCCAAGTGATGTGTACGATGCGAGCTGGTCCACTTTATCGCCGATGGGATCTGAGAATACAGTTTCAAAGATGAAGCTCTCGCGTTCGGATACTAGCGCCGCACGTAGCGCATTGGACAAATCGGCGGCTTCGTAAGCGGCAATCTCTAGCTCCTTCGCAAGAACATCGGCATTGATGAACCGCAATTCAGCATCGGCCAAGAAGCACTCATAGAACGTCGACTTGCCGGCGCCGTTTGAACCGGCCAGGGCAATAACAATCGGCCGCTTGTTGAGATACTCAAATGGCAGGCTCAACGATCTACCTCGATCTCTTGGAAATCGCGTCCCACGAATCTTCCAATACGCTCACTCCCGTCCGCCTCGATGCGCCGCACCAAATCCGGATTGTCGGGTACAGGTTTGTAGTGTGGATACGGACGCTGGTTCAACAGGGCATCGACCTTCTTGCGTCCTTTAGCGGTATCGACCTCGGTTAGGATTTGAGAGAGTTTTCGCTCTGCACCTGCCATTTGTAGCGCAAGTGCTCGATCGCCTCGGAGCAACGGTTCGATCGACTTGCCGAGTGCTGCCCAGAACTCAATCTGACCAGCAATACTGCGCTGCGAAAACGGCACAACCGCTCGCGCATCGTCGACAAGTTCATCTGAAAGTTTGACTGGCTGTCCCATGATTGGCGTGCCTTCGAGCGTTTCAATATGGCCATTAGAAGAAAGACTTTAGACTTGCAGCGACAGTGTGGACTTCGCGAGTGCAGAGTCGCGAGGTGACAGAGCCAAGGTGACAGAGCCGAGGTCGCTCGCTAACCGGCTTGTTGCTTTAATCCCAACCCGAAGCGTGCGCGAGGGACTGACTTTTTCGAGACTTGATAGCCAACGCCGACAGGTCCCTCGCTAACGCAGCGGGTTGTGATAAGCTCCACTTCAATAGTAGCATTTTGCTACCCCGAAATCCAGTATTGCCTTACTCAAAAACCCACATCGTGAATCTTCTTGCCCCCATTTTCTTACCGCGGATTGCTTTTCTCAAGAAAAACCCGGCGGGTTGGCAAGTCAATAACATCAGGTAGCAGTACAGGTTGCTTGTTGTTGCTTGTTGCTTGTTGTCGAAGAATCCCGTCGGAGACGGGAGCAACTTTATAGTCGCTCCCGTCTCCGACGGGATTCTTTCTGTAAGCTATTCTATGGTGCCCTATGGCTAACCAGCGTTTTTCCTCGTCGAATTGCTGATTCAGAATTTTCTTACCCCCATTTTCTTACCACTGATTTCTTGGCTTAGGAAAACTTGGCCCAGTGAAAGTCGCTTAGAATTCCGGCCACTACTCGTCGGACTGATGGAAATTCTGGAGCGGGCTCTGTAGACTTGAGATCCTCGTCTATCTCCTAGACTGTAACTCTTCCCACCTCATATCTACCCGCCTGGATACACACCATGCAAAGACTCTTTGCTCTGGCCGCATTCGCGGTCGTCATAGCCGCGTCGACATATTCGACTGGCTGGTCGCAAGCCCTCAAACTGCAGCAAGGCGATCATATCTGCTTGGTCGGCAACGAACTGGGCGAGCGAATGCAGCACGACAATCATTGGGAAACTCTGTTGCACGCAGCCTATCCCGATTTGCAACTGACCGTTCGCAATCTTTGCTTTCCTGGAGACGAAGTTGTCGAGCGAATTCGATCCAAGAATTTTGGCTCGCCCGATTCGCACCTCAAGCACAGCGGCGCGAGCGTCGTTCTATTCTTCTTCGGATTCAACGAGTCGTTCCGTGGCGAGAAGGGCATGGATCAATATGCACAACAGCTAGATGAACTGATCAAGAGCACTCTCAAGCAAGATTACTCGGGCAAGGGAGCACCCAGAATCGTTGTCGTATCGCCAATTGCGTTCGAGAACACGGGCAACGCTAATCTGCCCGATGGGAAGGTTCATAATGCCAATCTTGAACTTTACACGAAGCGGATGAGCGAAGTGGCCAAGGCGAATCAAGTTGGCTTTATCGATCTGTTTCATCCGACGCTAAAGTTATTTGAAACTACCGACCAACAACTCACGCTGGACGGTTGTCACCTAAGCGACTTGGGAAACGAAAAAGTTGCACCACTGTTGATGACCGGCCTGTTTGGCTCCAGTACCACTGTTCCCGCGGATCGATTGGCGACCATACGCAAGGAGATCAACGATAAGAACTTTCACTGGTGGCATCGTTACCGCGCGGTCAATGGCTTCTCAATCTGGGGTGACCGCGGTGCAGCCGGTTCGGACGGCACCTACAACAACACCGATGTGATGGAACGCGAGCGAGCGATTTTAGATCAGATGACCGCGAATCGCGACGCAAGAATTTGGTCTTTGGCTTCGGGCAAAACTGTGCCAGCGACCTGCGATGATTCGAACACTCTTCCCGAACTACAACCTCGCACAAACGTAGGTATCAAAGATGACCCCAATGCTAAGGCTGGCAAACTTGGATCGCTGGAGTACCTGACCGGAGCCGAGCAAAAGAAGAAATTCAAACTCGCCCAAGGTTATGAGATCGAACTGTTTGCCTCCGAAGAGCAATTCCCCGAACTAGCCAAGCCCGTTGCGATCAAGTTCGACAACGCTGGAAGGCTATGGGTTTCGACGATGCCTTCTTATCCGCACTGGCGCCCCAAAACTAAGCTGGATGACAAGATCATTATCCTCGAAGACAAGAACGGTGATGGCAAAGCCGATCAATGCAAGGTGTTTGCCGATGGTTTGCATCAACCGACAGGTTTCGAGATCGGCCATGGAGGAGCGTATGTTGCCGAGCAGCCTGACATTCTTTTCCTTAAAGATACCGACGGTGATGATCGAGCGGACGTGAAAGTTCGACAACTGATCGGGTTCTGCTCGGCCGACTCGCACCATGGACCAGCCGGATTCACTTGGTGTCCAGGCGGTAACTTGTACTTCCAAGAGGGAACCTTTAAGTACTCACAGGTTGAAGCTCATAACGGCCTTACCAGAATGGCCGAGGGTGGCGTGTGGGTTTACAATCCGATCAGCAAGCGATTCGGTGCTCACGTTTCCTTTGCCTTTTCAAATCCCTGGGGCCACGTCTTTGATCGCTGGGGACAGAACTTTATTGCCGACGCTTCACCGGGATTCAGCTACTGGGCCGCGCCGATCTCTGGTGACGTGATCTACCCCTACAAACATCCAGGCGGCTCACAATACAGTCGCGTTGCCGGCTTAATCGGCGCTAACGACGCTAAATATGTGTTTCCGACTTTCTATCCCAAGCGAACGCGACCATCAGCGGGTTGTGAGATTGTGTCGAGCCGTCATTTTCCCGACGAGGCTCAAGGCAACTTCTTGCTGAGCAACTGCATCGGTGATCGAGCTGTACTCAACCACACATTGAACGAAGATGGGACTGGTTTCGCTGGAAAGGAACTTGCACCGCTACTTTACTGCGATGACGGCAATTTCCGCCCGATCGAATTGCAGTTTGGTCCCGACGGTGCGCTGTACATCGCCGATTGGCACAACGCGTTGATTGGTCACTTGCAACACAACCTCCGCGAGCCCAATCGCGACAAGACTCACGGCCGGATTTGGCGAGTCACCTATCCTTCGCGTCCGCTGCTAACGCCGCCTAAGATTGCTGGACAGCCAGTATCTGCACTGCTGCCGCTACTGAAGAGCTACGAAGATCGCACGCGATATAACGTCAGGCGCGAACTGGCAGCTAAGAAGCCCGATGAAGTGATTCCCGAGCTTCAAAAATGGTCGGCAAGTTTAGATCCGAACGAAGCTGAGTTCGAACATCATTTGCTGGAAGTTCTTTGGGCCTACCAGTCTCAGAACGTCGTACAAAAAGATCTTTTGATTAAGCTACTTCAAGCTAAGGATCATCGTGCGCGGGCTGCTGCGGTACGAGTCCTTTCCTTCTGGTTGGATCGCATCGACGATCCGCTTGAACTCTTGCGGGCTCGAGTCAACGATCCACACGGTAGAGTTCGCTTAGAGGCCGTTCGCGCGATCAGCTTCTTGCGCGGCGAAGAAGCTACCGAGGTGGCCTTGGAGGTCCTAGAGCACGACATGGACCCGATGCTGCAATTCACACTCGATGAAACCATTAAGACGCTCGAAAAAGCTACCGAATAACGTTATGTTTCTGCGAAATTGCCTTGTACTCCTAATCCTTACTTTCGTTGGTTTTTCGGCAACTCCGATCCGTGCTCAACACGCTCATGGATCCAAGACCGCTCCGCCCAAAGTCTTTTTGGACAAGAGCCCTAAGATTGTCGAGTACCAGCTCAGTCGACTCAGCAACGAACAGTTGCTGTTGATTGAGACCAAGGATGGCGACGCGAAATTCCAGCCGGTGTTTCAAGCCATCCTTATCCGAGAGGGAATGGACAAAGCGAGTCGCATTCGCGCGCTCAACGGGCTAGTTCAGTTGAGCCAACGTTCGAAGACTGATCAGTTAGTGGATTCGCTGCTGGCGTTGAAAAAGAAAGATTCCAGTTATGAACGAGTGGTTAAGTCGCTAGCCGAAGTTCTGATGGAATCGTTGCCTGAGAAGTTAGACACAGCTCAAGAGAGCTTGCTCAAGCTACTTGAGCAAACGAACTACTTGTCCGAAGTTGGCTACGCTGCTTTTGCAAGTCGCGACTTTCAAATTGCGAATCAAATGGCTCACGAGAAGAATCAACTGGAGAGCTTTCTGCGGTGTACTTTATTGATTCCAAGCATGAAGGCTCGCGAGCAATTCCGCGAACTATCCCTCGCAATTCTTGACGATGACAGTTCCTCAGCGGCCTTGCGCAAATCGGCCTTGGCCGCGTTGTCGGCAATGTCAAGCGATAACCCAACAGCCATCGCTGCGTCATTCACGATCGTTGCGAAATTGGTAACGCAGCCTGCATTACAGAATGATGCGGTTCGAACACTGCTGGCAATCATGCCTGAGAAACCGCCGAAGCCGGTCAGCCAGACGCTTTGCAAGTGGATTGTTGAAACAGCCGAAACAAGTTCTGCTGAGATTCGTGCGACGGAGGCTTTCTTAGATGTTCAGCAGCTTGCGGAGAAGTTATTGCCGACCATTGATGCGACTGTGGCGAAAGAGTATCGCCAACGATTGAGCAAGACATCAGTCCGTGTCGTTCGTATCAAGACTGTCGAAGAGCAGATGCGGTATGACACACCGTACTTCGCAGTTCAAGCCGGTACGGATCTGCAAATTGTGTTGAGCAACGTTGATATCATGCCTCACAACTTGGTCATCGTTAAGCCAGATGGATTAAAGGAAGTAGCCCTATCCTCTGCGACGGCTGGACCGGAAATTGGACCGAGCGGCAAACAGTATGTTGCGGCTGATGATCGAGTGCTTTATGCAACGAACATGGTCCCGGCCTTCGATCAAGAGAGCTTGACGATCAAAGCGCCCAACGAACCCGGCGAATACCCGTATGTTTGTACCTTTCCTGGGCACTGGATGCGCATGTATGGTGTTATGGTGGTCGTCAATGACTTAGATAGTTGGCTACAGAATCCAACGAAGCCGAAGGACCCTGTCGGCAATAATCGCCAGTTCGTGAAGAGCTGGACAATCGACGACTTTGCAACAACTCTGGATGCCGATCTTCGCGGTCGATCCAGTGAGATTGGCCAACGCCTGTTTACCGAAGCTTCTTGCGCAAGTTGCCACAAAGCGGGTCCAGCACTCCAGCAAGGGAACATCGGCCCCGACCTGTCCGAGTCTTTGTCGAAATGGAAAGGGGATCGAGTGCGAGTGCTGCGAGAAATCCTAGAGCCTTCGTACCATATCGATCCAGCCTACGCCATGCATGTCGTTGTAACCGATTCGGGCACGACGATTAGCGGCATCTTGGTAGAGGAGAATGAGAAGAGCATTAGCTTGCTTGAGTCTGTACAAGCAACGAAGCCAACTCTAATCGAACGAGACTCAATCGAGGCTCATCAGAAGAGTAGTACCTCGATGATGCCCAAAGCGTTGCTGGATCAATACAGCCGCGATGAAGTGTTGGAGATCATGGGTTTCATTCTAAGTATTCAGAAATAGCCGACTGATGTAGAAGTTTTGGCTGGCCGATTGATTTCACACTAGTGAAACGTTACAGTACCTTTTCTCACCCCCTTATAGTGACGGAACGGTGAATTCAACAATACTTTTCGCATCTGGTTTCGAGGTCTTATCGAATGTCGAACATGCCCGCAAATTCTGAGAATCCTTACGCCGTGTACAACACGCATGCCCCAGCGCCAGTACAGCAGACCGGCGGCATTTTTCAAAAGGGCAAGCTACTGATTGTTCACAAGCAGGCAGTCCTTCCTGACCGTTGTATCAAGAGCAATGAACCGACGACCGAACGACTCAAGCGTAAGCTGATGTGGCATCACCCTGCAGTTTACCTTGTCATTCTTTTTAACTTGCTAGTTTACGTCATTGTCTCTTTGATCGTTCGCAAGACGGCCACCTTCAACATTCCGCTCGCCGCCCGGTACAAGGCAGCCAGAGTTCGATGGATAATCATTGCTTGGACCATGGCACTCGGCAGTATCGCACTGTTTTTTCTTGGAATCGCAACGATCGACAGCCCAGGGCCCCTGTCGGCGCTGTGCATGATTCAATTTCCCTTTACCCTTATCACCTCTATATTGATTGGTATCTTTGGCTGCCGTGTCATTTACGCCAAGAAGATCGATGATCATTACGCATGGATCGGTGGAACGTGCGAAGAGTTCCGCAGGATGTTTCCGGAATGGCCCTATCCAGGTTAAACTTAGGTTCAACTGCGGTAAGTACAACCGCTAACCAAGATACCAATTAGGCAAGATACTATGATCAGTTTCGTTTGGCTCGTGCTTTTGGCAACGCTAAACGATCCTAATCAGTCGGTCGACTTCGATACACAAGTCATCCCTATTCTCACCAAGTCTGGCTGCAATTCGGGAGCTTGCCACGGTGCAGCCGCTGGTCGTGGAGAGTTCTTCCTCTCGCTGCTCGGTAGCGACCCAGCCGCGGATCATGTAGCGATCGTTCAATCTTTCGAAGGCCGCCGAGTCAATCAAAAGGCAGCTCAGCGAAGCCTAATTCTCCGAAAGCCCACGGAACAAGTTGAGCACGGCGGCGGTCTGGCACTGAGCGAATCGAACGCTGAGCTTCTGCGGCAATGGATCGAGCAGGGAGCGCATCGCAATTCGAAGCGCAAACTTAAGCGACTGGAAATTCAACCAGCCAACCAAACTCTTCAGCTCAACGCGACTCAACGGATCTCCGCCAAAGCCCATTTCGACGATGGGTCGATCGCCGACGTTACTCAGTGGACTGTGTTTACAGCGAACGATGCAACAGCCGTTGATATCCGTTCTGATTCGCTGCAGGCCCTGCGAACCGGCCAACACACAATCATCGCTCGCTACATGGATCGTGTTGTGCCGATGCGAATTAGCGTACCGCTAAGCGATCGACCTATCGAGGGTGATCTGCTGCCAGTTAACAACTTCATTGATCAACATATCTCGCAAACGCTGGCTGAACTGCGCATCGCTCCATCGCCAGAGGCAACGGACCAGGAATGGTTGCGAAGAACCTACTTGTCGCTTACGGGACGCTTGCCAACAACTTCGCAGGCAATCGAGTTTCACAAGAGCCGATCCAACGACCGACGCGAACGTGTCGTCGACACACTGCTAGCCAGCGAGAGCTTTGTCACATACTGGACGTTTCGTCTTTCAAAGCTCCTTCGCATGCACTCTTTACCCAACGAACCAGAAGCGATGGAGGCCTACGCGGATTGGCTCCGCCATCAATTACGAAGCGGTGCAGGGTGGGACAAGATGGCTTCGCAGTTGATCCAAGCTAGTGGAGACTCGCACAGCAACGGCGCTGCCAATTTTGGTCGCATGGTCGCTGACGCCAGAAGCCACGCCGAGTTGGTTGGTGAGTGTTTTGCGGGTATTCAACTCGGCTGCGCGAACTGTCACAATCATCCGCTTGATCGCTGGACTCAGCAGGACTACCACGGCTTGGCTGCAGTGTTTTCCAAAATGGATCGATCCCGAATCGTTCGTTGGAACTCTCGCGGAGCCGTAACTAATCCCAAAACCGGAGAACCAGCCACGCCCAGAATTCCCGGAGTGCGCGACCTGAATGCGGAGGGAGATCACCGTAGCGATGTTGTTGACTGGCTGGTCGATCCCAGTCAACGTCGATTGGCAAGAGCTTGTGTCAATCGATTGTGGCATGCCATGATGGGTCGCGGATTGGTAGAACCAATCGACGACCTCCGCGAAACCAATCCGGCAACTCACCCCAAGCTGCTCGATCACTTAGCCGAGGACTTTGCCAACCATGGATATGATATTCGTCGGACGCTGAAGCTAATCGCCCTAAGCTCGACATTCGCGAGGAGTTCGACAATAAATGAATCGAATCGTGGCGATGAACAATTCTATTCCCACTCGCTACACCGACCGCTTGAACCAGAACTACTGCTGGATGCGGTGGTTGATGTTACAGCAGTCAAGGGCGACCTTGACTCTTACAAGGTACAGAGTGCTGTCGAGATAATCGACCCGGTAGCTCCCATGAACGGCCTTGATATTCTTGGGCGATG
The DNA here is from genome assembly GCA_964458685.1 of uncultured Pirellulaceae bacterium. Lineage (GTDB taxonomy): Bacteria > Planctomycetota > Planctomycetia > Pirellulales > Pirellulaceae > Aureliella. The sequence goes on along the minus strand of CAYWNG010000084.1, from coordinate 5,130 downwards.
CCGACGCGTCGACGGATGTAGCGATGAAGCTTTGGCCCGCCGAAGCGAAGGCTTAGCTGTCCAATTGCATTTGCTGAATGGCGAGTTTCTAAATCAACGCATTCAGTCACCCAATGGCCGACTGCATTCGATGATTCGCGATGGTAGTTCGAATTCCGAGATTATCGCTGAGTTCTACCAGCGAGCACTTTGCCGACAGCCAACCGAAGCGGAGTTAGAGCAGTGGTTAGCAAACTTGTCTACTTCAGCCGAAGCACGCCGTTCTGAATTGCTCGAAGATTTCCTATGGGCGCTGCTCAACAGTCGGGACTTTAAGCATAATCACTAAAACCAAAAGCCCAGGGCAGCGAACATGCATTCACGACTACAAACTAACAAACCACTTCGACGTGATGCTATTCGCATGGGCGCGCTCACGGCGTTGGGATTGGAATTGCCCGCGCTCCTTCAGAGCCGAGCCCATGCTGGCCAGGAAATCAAAGCCAAATCTTGCATTCTCATCTGGCTGGATGGCGGGCCAAGCCATCTTGAGACCTTTGACCTTAAGCCCGATGCGCCTGCCGAAGTTCGCGGCCCCTTCGCCCCGATCGCAACCAACGTCCCAGGAATACAGATCAGCGAACTACTTCCGTTGACTGCGAAGGTCACCAATCATCTGGCCATCATTCGCTCAATGACTTCACCGCTGGGAGAGCATGGCCTTGCCAATCATTACCTTCTTACCGGATACAAACCAACACCAGCGCTGTCGTATCCAACGTATGGATCGGTAGTTTCTAGCCAACGCCAGCTTCTGAATGCACTACCAGCTTACGTGGTCGCTCCCGAATCCAACACGATCTCGGGCTCGGGTTACTTGTCTTCTGCACACGCGCCGTTCACGATCAAAGGTGATCCATCGAAGCCTGAATTCAAGATCTCAGACTTGGAGTTTTTTCCCGATCATAATCAGCAGCGAGTGGATAGACGTCTCAGCTTTCTCCAACAGTTGGATGCTACTCAACGCGAGCATGAAGCAATTGCCGAACGAGCCGCATCAGCAGAGCCCAAGGCTCAGTTCGCCCAAGCCTATCGCTTAATGACATCGCCTGATGCTAAGCGAGCATTTGACTTGAGCGATGAAACTGACGAGACTCGTCAGCGATACGGATTGCGGTCGCTGGGGCAGAGCTGTTTACTGGCGCGCAGATTGGTCGAACGTGGTGTATCGTTCGTTACGGTCAACAACGCTGGATGGGATACACATGATTCATTGGTGCTGCAACTTAAGCTGGGTTATTCAGGTGCCAAAATTGGCGTCGGCTTGTTGCCAACATTCGATCAAGGCTTCTCTGCTCTAATCGAAGATCTATCCGATCGCGGACTCTTGGATGAGACGTTAGTGATTACCATGGGCGAGTTTGGTAGGACTCCAAAACTCAACGCTCGCGGCGGCCGAGATCATTGGCCTCGAGTCTTTAGCGTCGTCTTAGCCGGTGGTGGTGTGCGAGGCGGCCAAGTCATCGGTTCTAGCGATCGAACCGGTGAAAGCCCACTCGACAATCCCATAACACCGAACGACTTAGCCCATTCCATCTATCGCTTGCTAGGAATCGATCCAAACATTGAACTGCGAACCGCCGATGGTCGTCCAGTGCGAATCAATCAAGGCGGCAACTGGATTACGCAACTGACATGATCCCAATCGGTTTTGGTCAAGCACGAATTTCGATGACGCGAGTGCTGGCGAAGCGTTTGCAGTTTCTATGCTCGTTGCTTCTGTTCTTATTGCCGAGTGCTTTGCTCGCTCAATCGCCTCCAGTAACGGCGCTGGCACATTCTGCGCAATCGCAGCAAGTCTTGATTGGTTCACATCGCGGCATTGAGCGACTAGCCTATCCTTCGCTGAAAGCGGCAGGATCACTGGCTACTCAACTCGAGCAAGTTCACGACTTGGCGATTTCACCTGACGGACGTTGGATGCTTGCGGCCGGCGGAACTCCTGGCGAATCAGGAGAGGTAGAACTGTGGAGTTTGGTCGATGGCAGCTTAACTCACACGTTTAAGGCTCATCGCGATTTAGTCTACGGAGTCGCGTGGTCACACCACGGCGATAGCTTTGTTTCAGCCAGCGCCGATGGTAATTGCCAAGTGTTCCGACGATCCGACTTTGGCCCAATCACAAAGTTCCTGGGGCACTCGAAACCAATTCTCGCGGTCCAGTTCCTCGACTCAACAACAGTCGTATCGATGGGAGTTGACCAGACGCTGCGATGCTGGTCTGCTACCGATGGCAAACCAGTTCGAGTCTTGGACAATCACATTGGTACAGTGCTCAGCGCCCGCTTGCGACCCCGGAACGCGGAGACGACAACTCCTGTCGAACTGGTTTCGTGTAGCGAGGACAAGACGGTCAGACTATGGCAGCCAACGACTGGCCGACTTTTGCGATTTGCCAGGATGCCATCGGTGGCGCAGTGTGTCTGCTGGAGCGTCGATGGGAAGACAATTTGGGTTGGCTGTCGCGATGGAGCAGTTCGAGCGATCGATCCCGAGACTGCTCAGATCACTCGCGAGATTTCTTGTTTCGAGGGATGGATCTACGAACTTCTAGCTGTTGATGCAAATCGGCTAGTTGTCGCTGGTGAAGATGGATGCCGCATCGTCGAGACACACGAAAGGTAGACTCTAGCGAATCGAACATGGCCTCGGCGATTTAGACTAGGTAATGTGACGAGGTGGTAAACGCCGTGGTAAACGCCCGCGTTCTACCGCTCGGTCCATTGAGTGTACGACTTGTTCACTCCAAAGTGACGTCCCCAGATGGGCGTTGAATTTGATCCGAACCAACCATAGGCGTAGGCTTGTTGTGGAGGCAAAGGTTGTAGGACAACGGGTTGCGGCGTCACCTTGTGGCCTTCGGTTTTGCTGAGCGTCCGATAGACGGGCAAATCGCCGACGGGAGCAGGTGCTTTGGCCTTACCGCTGTCGCAGCCCCAAGGAAAAGAAACTGCTGTTTGCCCAAAACTCTCGGACGACAAGCCAATTGAGAAAAGACTTCCTAAAACAAACAATCCGACTGATCGATACAGATTCATCGCACGCTCCGTGTTGAGTCCACTACTTGCTCAATCCGAGCAAGCCTCAGACAACTCTACAACATCTTTAGCGAGATGTGAGCTTCCACGGGTGTTGATTCAATCCCTTTTGAGAAGCGTTCATCACCATCGATAGGCTAGAGCAGCCGCGCTAACTATGCCTTCTCGGCTGGCACTTTGCGAAGCTGCTCGATGAACTGATCCATCGTCTGCACGCGGTTCTTTGGATCAGGCTGAACACATTGCATGACCAAGGATGCGAGGTTGCGATCCAGATCGGGTCGGAACTCTAGGATGTTGCGTGGGTTCGAGCTATCGTGGTTCAGAGCGGCTAAGCCGCTGGTCTCGCCGCCGGGCCAAGGAAAGTCAAAGGTCAGGAGCTGATAGATCGACACGCCAAAGGCAAAGATGTCCAGCCGCTGGTCGGTAGCGCGGCGACGGACGATTTCCGGTGCCATGTACAACGGAGTTCCCGTCCTATTGCCAGGCTTCATGAACGGTTCAGTTGCGGGTACTGTTAGACCAAAGTCGATCAACTTGATCAACTTAATATCGGGTGAACAGATGAAGTTACGAGGACAGATATCGCGGTGGATGAAACCCTTCTTATGAACGTAGCGAATCGACTCGGCCATCTGCGTAATCAGCGAGAGACGATGATCGGCCAATCGCTCAAGATCTTTCAACTGAATCAGCGTATTGAGTCCAGGGCCATCGATGAATTCCATCACCAAGTACGGTTCGTTCTTGACTGATCGTCCGTACTCCAACGTCTTGATGATGTTGGGGTGATCCATCATGGCAGCAATTTCGCCTTCAGGCGGCTTGGCCATGCCTTTGAAGCGGCTTTCAAAGAAGCTGAACTTCTCAAGATCGCAAAGCTTCAAACCCACGACCTTGTCATTTTCTCGGTCGCGAGCCGCATAGAATTTGCTCATCGTTCCGCTGATCGCAGTGCGGATGCGTTCGAATCTGGCATCGATATCAACCCGCGTGCGAGCCCGAATGACACCGCCGACCGCAGCGCTTTCAGTTTCTTTCTTGCCAAAAAGTTTGTCAAAAAGGCCCATCGGCGCTCATGCTGATAAGAGAGAAGTGAACGGTGCCCGGACGTCTCGTCCGCAAAACAACGGTGCCCGGACGTGACTAAACGGTGCCCGGACGCCTTGTCCGTAACTAACGGTACCCAGACGTCTCGTCCGTGATTAAACGGTGCCCGGACGTCCCGTCCGTAAAGAACAGGAAAACGGGCGGGAGGCCTGGGCACCACGTAAGTCCGAGACCTCATTTTACACTAGGCCGAGCAAACTATCCAAAAGCAGTTGCCAAAAAAGCCGCTTCGGCCAAGTAGAAAGCGCCTATCTGGGGCGCTAAGGATGGCAAATGCCAGTGCAGCTCGCTAATTGGGTTACTTGCCGCAGTAGTCGATGGCTCGGGCAATTTCGTTCTTCAAGCGTGAACGCTCGACGATTCGATCGATGTAACCATGCTCAAGCAAGAACTCGCTCGTTTGAAATCCTGCAGGCAGTTCGATCTTGATCGTTGCTTTGATGGTTCTTGGACCAGCAAATCCGATCAACGCCTTGGGCTCGGCAAACACCAGATCCCCAAGCGATGCAAAGCTAGCCGCCACACCACCCATGGTTGGATTGGTGAGCACTGAAATGTACAAGCCACCAGCTTCGTGATAGCGAGATAGTGCAGCGGAGACTTTCGCCATTTGCATCAACGAGAGGATTCCCTCGTGCATCCGGGCTCCACCGCCCGAACCGCTGATGATGATCAACGGCAAGTTTTGCTCGGTGGCTCGCTCTACTAATCGAGCCAATCGTTCGCCGACGACTGATCCCATGCTGCCCATGATGAAGGCTGAATCGGTCACACCGATTGCCACGCGTCGCGCGCGGATCATACCACAACCGGTTAAGGATGCATCAGTCAGGCCCGTTCGCTTTTGCTCTGCGACCAAGCGATCTGCGTAGCGTTTGGAGTCCGCGAACTCAAGCGGATCGGTTGGACGAAGCTGAGCGTCCCACTCTTCGAAAGTGCCTTC
>CAYWNG010000083.1:11202-16082 GCA_964458685.1 uncultured Pirellulaceae bacterium | reverse complement strand
CATAATACGCTCTCCCAATTCGAGGGCGTCTCGCCCTGCGATGCTGGACTGTTGGCGGTAATCACATTGCCAAAACAAACGCCCAAGAATCCTACTCCACCAGGCAGTCCGAAGGTGCGAATCGCAAAATCGCTTTGCTTTGGAAAGATCTCGACAGTGACACGATGCTTCAATTGAAAGTCGTATCGCTTCTCCAAAACGCTCTTGGCCTCTTCAAGCAACTTGAGCGCTCGCTGTCCATAAATCTGAGCTTCCTTGGCGTCCATGCGGAGCCAAATGTTGTCGCCTTCGATCGTTGTAAATTGGCTCAAGCGATCCTGCAAAGTGCGCAGATTAAATGCTTCGACGTTATATCGATCGGACTCTGCCACCTGTCGCACCAACTCCCATCCCTCTTCGTCTTTACCCAGTCGCAGAAGATCCTGAGCCAGTCGGAATCGCGCAGGTGCAAACTGCGGGTCCATTTGAAAGGCTCGACGTTGATATTCGGCACCTTCCACGAATCGATAGTGCCTGGAGAGCACATCGCCGATCGTAAAATCGACGCGCGGGTTCAGCTCCCAAGTCGCTAAGGCCTTCTTGCGTAGCTTGCCCTCTTCCTCGTACGCTCCGCGCAGGTGAGCGATCGAAGCTTGAAGAGCGATCGCAATCGGATGCCGAGGATTGGTCTCTTGGATCGTCTTCAAGATCTGTTCAGCTTGGTCGTAGCGTTCCGCATCGATTCGATTGCGAGCTTGCATCAAGAGGCTATCAGTGTGGCGCGGATTGAGCTCGAGCGCCTTCGACAAAAACGCGTCACATTTCACCGCATCGGACGACTCCCACGCTCGGGCCAGGAGATAATGAATTTGCGGATCTGCAGGTCGCAACTCAACCGCTTTTGCAAACGACTTCGCAGCCTCTTGGTAGTCCGCCTTTTCCAACCCAAGCTCGCCTACAGCGATATGTGCGTCCACAAACTTCGGATCCGATCTTAGCACAACGTCATAGGATGACTTGAGAACTTCGCGAGCGTCGTTGCCCATCGAAACCGCCAGTCGGCCGAGGGCAACTCTGTTCTCGCGATCCGTAAATCGGTACGAAGCGTTCTGGACCATTTCTGGAATCTCATCCAGCAATTTGCGAGCGGCCGCGGAATCATTGCAGTAGCGGTAAGCTTCAATTCCGAGAATTCGCAGCGTCAAGCTGCTGTTGAATTTGAGCTGCACGGAGTCGTACACCTCTTTAGCTTCTTCGTATTGCCCCAGAGCGAAATGAGACTCGATCAATAGCCGTGACCAGCCATCATTCCACACGCCGCGCTTGACCTCTTCTTTGCACATCTCAGCACAGGCTGAATAGTCGCCTTGGTAGAACAAGGCGTAAGCGTCCGAAAGATCGGCTGCATGAGTCGCCGTCAATGAAGGCGCACAACATAGAAGCGCTAGGCACAACAGGCTTCTGCGAATGAAAATACGAATCAACAACTGCATTGCCGCTTCACCTCATGTACGAACGCGCTGCGAGAAGCGTGAGCCGTCGGGGTTTGGCTCCCGAGAGCAGACGCTTTGCCGAACAGTCTCTATCGTACTCGAAGTTGAAGCCTCGATGTCTACGATCCGCCAATGTCAGCGGTTGAGCGTTTCCAATCGGTGGGCATTGCTTTGTTAAGTATCGGTAAGCTAGGCAAGAACTTCTTTGACGGCAGCCGCAGCTTCGACGCCAGTCAAGCGTTGGTCCAATCCTTGGAACGAGAAAGTGAATTTCTCGTGCTGGATGCCCATACAATGCAAAATGGTCGCGTTAACATCGTTGATATGCACAGGACGTTCGGCGATGTTGTAACTGAAATCGTCTGTTTCACCCACGCTCACGCCGCCCTTAATTCCGCCTCCCGCCATCCAAATCGGAAAACATCGTGGATGGTGATCACGGCCGTAGTTCTCACGCGTCAAACCGCCTTGGCAGTACACAGTGCGACCGAACTCGCCACCCCATACGACCAATGTGGAGTCCAACAGTCCGCGCTGCTTGAGATCCTTCAGTAGCGCCGCCGCTGGCTGATCGACATCGCGGCATTGTCGTGGCAAGTCGCCCGCAATGTCGTTGTGCTGATCCCAGCCTCGATGCAACAACTGGACCACTCGTACGCCTCGTTCTACCAACTTACGAGCCAGCAAAGCACTCGCAGCAAATGTTCCAGGCTGAGTCACTTCTGGTCCGTACATTTCCAAAGTCTCTGGCGATTCCTTGGAGAAGTCGGTCAGCTCTGGCACGCTCTCTTGCATGCGGAAAGCCATTTCGTACTGAGCGATCCGAGTCTGAATCTCAGGGTCGCCGATCTGCTCGAATCGATGAGCGTTCAGTCGTGCGAGCGAATCCAACATGCGCCTTCGATCCTCTCGATCGACTCCCGGCGGATTGGGCAGATAAAGGACGGGATCACCAACGCTTCGAAGAGCAACTCCATTGAATCGCGTTGGCAAAAATCCGCTGCTCCACATCCGCGTGAACAACGCTTGCGCGGCGGCTTTCGATGACCACGTTGGCGTGAGCACGACGAAAGCTGGCAAGCTGTTGCTCTCACAGCCCAACCCGTATGCTAACCAGCTTCCCAAGCTGGCCTTACCGGGCACTTCGCTTCCTGTCATCACAAACGTGCAAGCTGGATCGTGGTTGATGGCGTTAGTATGGACTGTCTTAATCAGCGCGATGTCGTCGACGCAGGTCGCCATATGCGGCATCAATTCAGTCACCCATCGACCGCATTGACCATGCTGATCGAACTTGAATTTGCTCGGCGCAACCGGCAATCGCTTTTGCCCGCTGGTCATCGTCGTGATCCGCTGGCCCGAGCGAATGGAATCTGGCAGATCCTTATCGAATTGCTCAGCCAACCCAGGCTTATAGTCCCATGTGTCAATTTGCGAGGGACCGCCGTTCATGTGCAAGTAGATCAGCGACTTGGCCTTGGGTGCGAAGTGCGGCATGCCTGGCAAAGGCGGATTCATCGCGGCAGTTTTTTCTTCGTCGGCTCGCAAGAGCCCCTGACCTGCCAGCGTTGCAAGGGCCAGCGATCCCAAACGCAATCCGGTTCCACCAAAGAACTGTCGTCTGGACAACCACAGCTCGCGTTCTAGTCTTGGATCCATCGGCCTGTCCTAATTTGATAAAGCGAAAATCGACTTGCTCTGTCCTATCTTAGCGACTTACTCAGTCTTTGGGGCTTCGGCTGGCTTGTCGCCTGCGTTGGAGTTTTCAGTTGCTGGCTTGTCAGTAGCTGGCTTTTCACCTGCAGCCTTGTCCGCAGCAGCTTTATCAGCGGCAGCTTTTTCAGCGGCAGCTTTCTCGTCAGCCGCTTTTTTCGCTTCAGCCGCTTTCGCGTCCTCCATGGCTTTAGCCTTCGCAGCCTCTTCGGCCTTCTTAGCCTCAGCCGCTTCCTCCGCTAGCTCTTCAGGTGTCGGCGAAAGGACTGGAAAGATCACGCCGTCGGTCAAGCCGCGATCGATGATCCAGATATTGCGATACACAACGGGATCGCGGTGGTCCTGCAATCGAATGGGCAGCAACGTAGGCTCTTCCTCTTTGCCAGCGCCAGTCTTATTTGCCAGTTCGTAGTTATCCTGTGTCTTTACACCATTGTGCCACACGGTGATGCGAGCGTTCTGTAGTTTGCTTCCATCGGCGGCCCATCGCGGCGCAGTAAAGATGATATCGTAAGTCTGCCATACGAGCGGCGGGAAACACATGTTCAAGTCGGGACTCTTCGTGCGATACAGACTGCTGGCTCCGTTGAACTTAGGAACTTGTGCAAACGAGTCCAGGATTTGAACTTCATAGCGGCTCTGAATGTAACAGCCGCTGTTGCCACGAGCTTGATCGTCCGAGTTCGGCATGTAGGGCAATCGAAACTCGAGGTGCAGATTGAAGTCTTGGAACATCGGCTTCAGGTCGGCGCCCGCCATCAGAAGTCCATCTTCGGTCATCTTCCCGTTCAAAAACTGATTGGTATCTTTGCCATTAAACAAAACGAGCGACCCAGCGGGAGGCCTAGCCCCCATCGTTGGGCTGCCACGCTGGATGCGCTCCAACTTTCCAAGGTTCTTGCCGGCTTGGTCAATAATCAAACAATGCTTCTGATGAACGATGATCGCGTAAGGACCGCCCGAAAGAACCAAGTGCTGTTCGTGACGACGACCAACAAGCTGGAGCGACTTGCTCTTAAAACCTTCTTGGCCAGGAAGCCCTCCAATGAACTGCAGAGCTTCAAAGTTGTTGTTACCCAGTGGACGAATTTGTAGTCCCAGCGGTTCATAGCTGTTTTCAGTTGCGCTGATAACACCCACGAATTCGCCCATGAGTTCGTAGTCTGCGTCATCCTTAGGAGCTTCAGTCAAGGCGATTCGAGGCAGCTTATTTTCGGCTTGCGGCTCTTGCCCTAGAACAACTGCGGACGAAATGCCAAACTGAACGAGCGTTAGAAACGCAGCCAAACGAAAGTGCGACATCATGGTGGGATTTCTGGAGTGTCCGCTGGGAAGCGGATGGAGTGCGAAAAGCAAACCACTATTTTGATTGACAGCAAGCTCGGTCGCAACCCACGCACCTGCCGAAAACCGCCCCAATCTGTGATAGAATCGCTACAATCCAACGCACTCATAAGGATTTTTCGAATGCAAATGTACCGGGTCGCTCGTTGCGCTAGTCTAGAAACTCAAGCCTCCAGGGCTGTGGTTGCTCGCCCCTTCAGAATACTGTTCGTCTTGTTCGCCATGCTCAGCATTGCTTGCTCCAGCAGTTGCGGTCAGGAGAACGCTAGAAACTACCCACCCAGCCTCCCCGGTGCCCGCGAACAGGTTTACAAAAAGGTCGGGAACGTCGAATTCAAGCTATACATCTAC
>CAYWNG010000083.1:0-11192 GCA_964458685.1 uncultured Pirellulaceae bacterium | reverse complement strand
ACCGATCGTAAAGAGACCAATGGTAAAGAGACCGTAGCCAAGACCGCCAACGCAAACCGCGCGGCGATCGTCTTTTTCTTTGGAGGCGGGTGGACCTCGGGATCGCCGTCGCAATTCCAACAGCAAGCCGAGTATTTTGCTAAACGCGGCATGGTGACAGTCTTGGCCGACTACCGCGTGAAGAGCCGCCATCAAGTCAAAGCTGTATCCTGCGTCCAAGATGCTAAGTCGGCGATGCGCTGGGTCCGCGAGCATGCTAAAGAACTGCGAGTCGACCCGAATCGAATTGTTGCATCGGGCGGATCAGCGGGTGGTCATATCGCAGCTTGTACTTTGTTGTTGGATGAATTTGACGAGCCGAATGAAGATGCAAAGATTAGTTCAAAACCTAACGCGCTAGTTCTCTTCAATCCTGGATTAATCACCGCTTCCGTTAAGGGAGCTCCTGAAATCGAAGCTCAACTCCGAAAGCAGAATGTCGATACGATCGCTCAGCGACTGGGCGTCGAACCCGAGCGATTGTCTCCCTACCACCATCTACGAAAAGATCTTCCACCCTGCATCATCTTCCACGGCAAGGCTGACACGACGGTACCTTATCTGACCGCCGAAGCTTTTGCAAAGAAGATGACTGAGCTAGGAAACAGTTGCGAACTGGTTGGATACGAAGGCGCACAACATGGCTTCTTCAACTACTCGCTTAAAGACAAAAAGGCTTACGAAGACACGCTTGCCAAAACCGACGCGTTTCTGACTAAGCTCGGCTACTTAGATGCCAAGCCGTAGGGCGTAACAAGCACCACGCCGTGCCTCCACTTTTTCCATAGTCGTCTTTCGCCCCGCGAAAGTAGCATATTGTCGCCTTTCGCTCCGCGAAAGTAGCGTATTTTTTGCCTGGATGCATTACAGCCGACAAGCCAACAGCACAGCATTCAGTTCTGACCCCTGGCGTGGACGGGGACGCTACTTTTGCGGAGCAAAAGGCGACTATCATTCCTTCACAGCCTATCCGCGAAAGTGACTACGCCGCTGCCGAACTCTGTTGCTCCGTCGATTCAATCTGCCGCATCAAACGTTGAATGTAGAACATCACTTCATCGACTTCGATTGCTTGCATCGAACTATTGCTTCCGCTACGCATTGATCGATTGCCAAGTCGAGGAAAGGGACTTTGAATTGCGTACTGATTGTGATGATACGGACCATACTCATCGGCCCAAGTCGGTCCATGAAGGCTGACCGTTGGCGTGCCTACGGAGCTGGCGATTTGCAGCAGGTCGGAGTCTCCAGCTAGAACAAACTCGGCTTGCCGACATAACTCAACAAGCTCTTGAAGATCGAAGCGTGGCGCGACAGACGCGGCATACTCACTTTGCTCGGCAATCACCTGAGCGACAAGCTGTTCATCATTGCCGCTCCATACGACTAGTCCAGGAATGTTGTAGCTTTGTTGCAACTGTTTCGCGATTGTGGCGAAACGATCAATCGGCCACATGGCTGTCTTCCAGATTGCTCCAGGGTAGATCGCAAACCACCGTTGAGACTGTCCGATCGCGTTTTGGATCGCCTGTCTAACGTGAGAATGCACCTGCGGATCGCTCGGAATCTCGAACTGGCCCTCGCCGGCAGTCACTTCGCTCCACGGACTCAAGAGCTCGCGATACACGTCGACTCGGTGACGTAATTCTGGACGGACCCTTCGCTTGACCAACCACTGAGACAGTTCGCGGCTAAATGGACGATCCAGCCCAACTCGCAATTTACACCCCGAGATCCACCCCAGCATGGCGCTTTTGCTCACGCCCTGTGGATCGAGAACCAGATCGTATTTTTTGTCGCGAAGTAGTTGCTTGAGCGGCAACCAAGTGCGGGGCCGCCTGAGCCAATTGGGCTCGATACGAATCACCTCGTCGATCATCGAATGCGAGCGTAGGATATGCTCCATTTCGCCATCGACAACCCAGCTTAACTTAGACTGCGGCCACAGACGCTTGGCATCGACGGCTAATGGGACTGTCATCAGCCCATCTCGCACCGCGCCCAGTCGAATCAGGAGAACTCGATTTGGCACATGTTCTGATAGTGAGACGCTCATCAATCGGTTGTCTAATTGAGGGTAGGATCACTTGTTTCGTTTTCTGGAGAATAGGGAATCGCCCCACCTGTTACAAGGCGGATCTGGGATACAATACAGTGGTGTTTCCTCAGAAAATCCTCGACCATTGACGAAAAAGGGCAATGATGTCGTTCAAATCAGTTTTTGTCTTGAGCAGCACGTTTCTGCTCGGTTTTGCTACCTTTTTTGTCGGAAGCCTACAGAGCGACGACCAACTTTCGAAGGTCCTAAAGCGTGAGCACGGTGGTTGGTCCATCGAATATCTTCAGAATTCCGCGACGCTCTCCCAAGCCACCGCGATCAACAATGACGGTGCCATGGTTGGCTTCAAGGAAGTGCCCAACGAGAATTTGACCATCTTCAAAAGCGTCTACTTCTATTGTGGAAAGAACGGCGACAGCAAAGAAGTGCCAATGCCGAAGGGTTTCACCAATGTCGAAGCTGCTGCAATCAGCGATACGAATCTCGTGGTTGGTCGAGCGACTCGGCCAGTAGGTGCCGAAGATGGCAGCCTTCGCGCGTTTGTGTGGGATACTAAGAAGCCCGATCCGCAGATGCTGCCCAGACCCGAAGGTGACACTCTTTGTGATGCTCAATCGATCAGCGCCGACGGAACACGTATCACCGGATACTCGACCGGCGTCGAACGACTCAGGCCAACGCTCTGGACTTGGGACGCTAAGAAGAGCGAGTGGACAGTGACCGTCCTACCAACGCTGCATGAATACAACCCGTATCTAATGTCGGCACAATTGATCATTTCGCCCGACGGCAAGACTATCGTCGGTTGCTGCACAGAGCAGTTTTTGCCAGGAGGAATTGTGGATAGCGCTCTGTTTGTATGGAAAGAAGAGAATGGCCAGTGGCAACGCAAAATGGTCACCAAAGAGCAACTCTACGTTAAGGCGATCAACAACAAGGGCCAAATCGCTGGATCGATGGCCGCACAGCACGGTCGCTTGCCTTGTGTTGCAACGCTTGATGGTCAAATCAAAATGTTGGACTTCTTAGAAGGCGACGTTGGCGGTGAAGCTCGTGGAATCAATGACCAGTCAATCATCGTTGGATGGAGCGACGACCCACATGGCCCTGACGGTGGCCCCGTTGCTTGCAGTTGGACAATGGAGGGCAAAGTCACGCGGATTAAGCTCAGTGAGTCGGGCTTCAGCGCGGTCTTCGGCATCAACGAGAAGGGACAAATTGCTGGAGGTGCCGAGGTTTCGTACAGAGCCGAAGCTGCAAAGGCTGAAGATGAAGAAGAAGTCGCCATGTTAGCATTTCGAGCAACAAAGAAATCCAACTAAGCGATTTTTCAGAGCGGAATGAACTCCCATGCTTCGTCGAGAGCTTTCCATTTGGTTTGCAGCAATTCAAGTTGTTGTGCTGATCGTAATGATGCTCGTTTCTTCCAGTTCCGACTGCTGGGCGCAATCCTCCAGCAGCTTACGAGTCCTCTCGTACAATGTCCATCATTGTCGAGGACTCGATGAAAAGGTGGATCTTCAGCGGATCGCTAAGATCATTACCGATTGCAAGCCCGACTTAGTCGCCTTGCAAGAGATGGACCAACAAACACGACGCACTGGATCGGTCGATCAGACACAAGAGTTAGCTCGACTGACTGGCATGCACGGCCTATTCTTCAAAGCCATCGACTTCGAAGGTGGTGGATACGGTCAAGCAATTCTCTCCACGACACCGCTAAGCCAACCGCAAACAGTCAAGCTGCCCAATCGCCCTGGTCGCGAGCAGCGCATTGTGGGTTGGGCTACGACTGAAGTTCATGGCAAGCCCCTACGATTTGGCACAACGCATCTGGACCACGCAGACCAAGCAATTCGACTCGAACAGGCTCAGCAAATCGCTAGTAGCTTAGCCACTTTAAGCCAACCTAGCATCATTGCTGGCGACTTCAATGCCAGCCCGGAATCCAAAGAGATCATTGAACTCAGCAAAGCAATCACCTTTGCGAAGTCTGAACGACCCACGCCCAGCTTTCCCGCCGAGCGACCGACGAAGCAGATCGACTACATCGGCTTTGCATCTCTTCAGACCAAGTCTGCTAGCGCAGCACAATTTCGAGTCGTCTCCTTCGAAGTGCTCGACCAACCCTCAGCATCCGACCATCGACCAATCCTTGCAGTCCTCGAGTTTGTCGTGCCTTAGGTCGCGATCTATGCGCACTGATTCTGACTGCCGCTAAGTACGCTGGCCTGGAATCGGACGATGATGTAACTGAACAATGGCGGGAATGGTGAGGCGAGCTAGCTATATCGAAGTTTTTTTAGAACGCCGCGGAGCGTCGTGGCACACTAGGGCTTGTGCCATTTGATCCGAGTGTAGGCAATCTCGAGACCCGCGCGCTGACCATTCCTTTGTGATTCACTTCCGGGAAGCGCTCCCATCATGATCAGGTCGAGTCCAAGTGTTTTGGCGTACTCCATGCGAGCAAGAATCAGAGCGTGCTGAGCTCCCTCGCCACGCGCCTCGGGCAGAGTTGCATCGCCGGCGATCAAGCCAACATCGTCGCTGACGAAAAGTCCGCCACAGCCGATCCACTTCCCTTTCTCCTCGACAACGAAGGCTACGAAATGCTCGTTGCGCTCGTTCACCGCGGCCATCTCGTCGAAAAACGCAGAGTACTCCTCGGGCAATTGCCAACCTGCTTTGGCAAGCTGAACATAGTCGGTTTGCTCGTGTGAAAGTACCGTGCGAACGGTTAGATGAGGATTGCTGACTTGAGTCGCATGTTTTCCAACAGGACAGCTTAGCAAATTGGTTAGCTCGATCGCTTGGTAGCCGCGTTCATGCAAACGACCGAGTAGTGATGGTGGAGCAAGCGGGCTGATCTCATGAAAAGTTGCGGAACCTCGCTCTTTGAAGAACTCTTCCAAACGATCCAAGTCCGCGTCGCTGGGGTCCTCAAAAACGCCGAGCCCAAAAGTCTGAGTCAGCGGCGAGTGAATCGTATCGAACATTGCGTAAGCTCCCGCGACTTCGATCCAAGTCGACGGGCAGGCCGAGTCGAGGCTCCGCTTAGCCTCGACGAACCTTCTATTGGCCAGCGCCTCCGCACGCTCTAACCGCCGCGACAGAGCTAAGTCGACTCGCTCTGTAAAGCTGAATGGAATCGCAGGCATGACGGTGCGTTACTTCTGTGAGCGTAACTTGAGCGCAACTTTTGCACAACTTAACTGTGCGAAACTAAGCAAACTAAACGAACGATCAACCGCCGTGCTGCATGTAGATCTCTTCGTATGGTTGAATCACGACAAACCCGTTGCCACGGAACATCATTTGGAAGCTCTCCCCCGAGCCGCGGCCAAAGAATGTCTTGAGCGAGATGTCGGTCTTGAATTCCGGCTGCAACGATCCGCTCCACGCAATGGTTGCGTTGGGATCGGTAAAGACTGGATTATCGGGCGTAACGACCAACGTGAGCGGATCGTAGTGAGTCGTAATGGCCAGCATGCCCGTTCCTCGGACTTCGATATTGAACAAGCCGCCAGACAGCATCGCACTGACCTTCTTCATCAATCGAATGTCGAACGCGAGCGTATCGTCCAGGGCCAGAACGTCATTTCCATTGACGAAAATCGTATCGTTCTGCATGTTCAGCACCGTGATCTTCTTGCCTCCGTCAGCCAAATATAGCTTGCCGTTGCCTTCGGCTTTGGTAAGCCGCGTGCCTTCGCTACTGACGACCTTCTTGAGCAAGTTACCGATGCCTCGATCGAGCATTCCCTCGCGGGTGAACTTAATGTCTCCGCGATAGGCGACCATCGAACCCGTCTTGGTCCAGATCATTCCGTTGAGATTGATCTCGAGCATGCGTTCGTTTTCAAGTTCGAATTCGCCCTGGTTCAGATCTCTCTGCGTGGTCTTCTGAACAAAATCCTGGATGCTATAACGTCCCATGGAACAATCCTTCTGAGTCGAACGACAAAGACAATTTTGATTGAGTGAATTGGCAGGCAACCATTCTAACGAAGTTTCGACCGTCGAACACGGTTGTCGAATTCTATGGAGCAAAACTACGGCAAGTGAGTCGCATTTGCATAGCGCATCTGGAACCAGATAACGTATAATGGTCACGGGCTTGGATTAACACCGGTTAACGGCAAGCCGAAGGCGACTGTGCGTGACCTCGCATTAATCGCCGCGGTCAATTCGTTTAACGGCAAGCCGCAGGCGACTGTACTTCGTTTAACGGCAAGCCGCAGGCGACTGTTCTTCGTTTTACCGCAGGCGACTGTCTAACAGATAGTCGTGTTCGCAGTCGCCTTCGGCTTGCCGTCAAACACTATTAACCATCCTGCTCACTCCAGCCTCACCTCCAACCATACCATCCCACCACGAGCTCTATCCAATGCGCTACCGACCGATGCTTAACTGGCTTCTCAGCGTCTCGATCTTTGCTCTATGCTCTTTCGCAGGAACTGCGCGAGCCCAGCAAGCGAAGGTCTTCCGGGCCGGGGCAAGTGCCATCGATATCACACCCGAAAAGCTGCCCGTCGAATTAGCTGGAAGCATGGTCACAACATCGACTTCCGTGATTCACGATCGGCTGATGGCCCGATGTTTGGTTCTGGACAACGGCGAAACGAAACTAGCGATGGTCGTCGTCGATAGCTGTATGGTGCCTCGTGAAGTTTTTGATCCAGCCAAAAAGCTTGCCTCGGAACAGACCGGCATACCAGTCAGCAACATCCTTTGCTCGGCCACGCACACACACTCCGCTGTCTGCGTCGCCAACATTTTTCAGAGCACGATCGATGTCGAGTACTCGAAGCTTCTCACACAACGCATCGCCGAAGCAATTCAGAAGGCTCATCAACAACTCCGCCCTGCGCGGATTGGTTGGGCCCTGGGGAACAATCCAGCTCAGGTCTTCAATCGACGTTGGTTTCTTCGACCTGGAACGAAGATTGACGATCCTTTTGATCTTGGTACCGACAAAGTGCGCATGAATCCGGCTGCGAATCATCCCAGTCTGCTGAAGCCTGCTGGCCCTACCGATCCTGGCGTTCCAGTGTTGGCTGTTCAAGCGATTGAGAATCAACAACCGATCGCGCTCTGGTCAAACTACTCGTTGCATTACGTCGGAGGCATTCCCGGCGGCGGATTGTCGGGAGATTACTACGGCGAATTCTCACGGCAGACCAATCAGCTACTCCAAGG
Source organism: uncultured Pirellulaceae bacterium (assembly GCA_964458685.1). Classification (GTDB taxonomy): domain Bacteria; phylum Planctomycetota; class Planctomycetia; order Pirellulales; family Pirellulaceae; genus Aureliella. The sequence continues at coordinate 3,895 of CAYWNG010000083.1, read as the reverse complement.
CGACGAACTTCAGCCTCCTTGCGTCGTGGCCATGACCAACGGTACGAGTGGTGACATCAACAACGTCAACTTCTTTGAAGGACCAACGCCGGGGCGGAAGCCGTTTGAGCAGATTCAAATTGTGGCTGCCGACTTAGCGAAGACTGCCTTCAACGCGTATCAGCGAGTCGAGTACTCGGATTGGATTCCACTGGTGGTCGCGACGGAAGAGATCGAGCTTGGTGTGCGCAAGCCAACTGCGGATGAAATCGTCAAGGCTAAGGAGATTCTTGCGGCCGGCGGTTCGCCTCCCTGGAAGGATCGCCGACAGATCTATGCTAACGAGACTGTGCACTTGTCTGAGTTTCCCGACAAGGTGTCCGTTCAACTCCAAGTGCTCAGAATCGGCGATGTAGGAATTACTACGACGCCGTGTGAGACCTTTGTCGAAACGGGGCTAGGTATCAAAGAAGAAAGTCCGTTGCCATTGACCTTCACGGTCGAGCTCGCCAATGGCTACAACGGCTATTTGCCAACACCTGAACAGCATGCGCTGGGTGGCTACGAAACTTGGCGAGCCAAATCGAGCTATTTGACAATCGATGCCGAGCCTAAAGTTCGCAGCACTCTTCTTAAGCTGCTTGAACAAGTAGCTTCCGCTCCGAAAGTGAGTGCCGTCAGTGCCGGTCAAGTGCCAGCGACTACTGAGACTAAGGGAGCCGCAATCGCAGCGGTTTCACAGACTCAGGCTTCACAAACTCAAGCGTCACAGGCTCAACTTGCCATCAGCGACGCGCTGAAGTCGATCGAGAGTACGCGCGGAGGCCGACATTGGGTTGATCAACCGACCGATCCGCCGAAGTCACCCGAAGATTCGTTAGCCTGCTTCCAAGTTGAACCGGGTTTACGAGTCGAACTAGTGGCGGCTGAGCCTCTGGTCTTCGATCCCGTTTGGATGGCGTTTGACGAACATGGAAAGCTGTTTGTCGTTGAGTACAGCGACTATCCCACTGGGCCCAAAGATCCCAACGATCCACCACTCTCCAAAATCGTAATGCTCGAAGACTCTGACAACGATGGCCGGATGGATCGAAGGCACGTATTTGCCGACCGGCTAGACTTTGCGCACAGCTTCATGCCCTTTCGCGGCGGATTGTTGGTTGGCGCGAAGACTGAGATTCTTTACCTGCGCGACACGGATGGCGATAACCGCGCGGATTTTCGACAAGTCTTGTTCAAGGGCTTCAAACCAGCGCACCCACAAATGCAGATCGGCTGTCCCGTCTGGGGCATCGATAACTGGATATACATGACTTACGGTGCTGGCGATGTGGAGCGAGTCGAGAGTTCATTCGCCAGCGCGTCGACTTCGGTTCTTCAACTTCGACGCGACTTTCGCTTTCATCCGATGACGTTTGATTTCCGTGCGTCCAGCGGATTTGGCCAGTTTGGCCACACGATCGATTCCACAGGCAATCGATTCTTTTGCACCAATCGCAATCCGATCATCGCCGCGCCGATCTTGCCCGAGCAATTAACTCGCAACTCGCAGATCGTCATTCCAACCGACCAATACGATGTAGCTGCGTCTGGAGGCGACGCTTTGGTGTATCCGCTGGTCGAAATGCGCAGCAACTACCTTTCGCACGCGGGCTCACACACTGCTGCGTGTGGGACCACAGCGTACACAGGCGATCTACTTGGCTCACAGTTTGTCGATAGCGTGATGGTATGTGAGCCGATTGGCCACTTGATCACTCGCTCGACAATTCAGCCCAGCGGATCGATTCTGAAGGCAAATCGCGCGCGGCCCAAAGCCGAATTCTTGGCTTCGACCGATACATGGTTTCGACCGGCCAGTCTTACGAATGGCCCCGACGGCGCGCTCTATGTTGCCGACATGTATCGCCTGTGGGTCGAGCATCCGAGGTTCTTACCACCAGAGATTGCAGCTAAGTTGGATTGGCGAGCAGGCGAGGACCGCGGTCGAATTTGGCGAATTGTCCCTGAAGCAACCGCAAACGATACTAAGGGTGCCAAAGGGCGCGAGAAATTCGAAACGCCAGCGACTACTAGCGACTTAGTAAAGCTGCTGGAGCATCCCAACGGATGGCATCGCGAACTCGGCCAGCGTTTGTTGGTGGAACGCCAAGCTAAGGAAGCGGCTGAGTCTCTGCGAGCAGTATTGAAGGCCGATCATCGCTGGGGCGCTCAACGCGCTCTCTGGACTTTGGATGGATTGAACACACTTGAACCGAGCGACGTTTCCAGCGGCTTGCGGTCCGCTCATCCCAACGTGCGTAAAGATGCCGTGCGATTGGCCGAGCGGTTTGTGGATCGAGCAGAGATCGTCAAAGCAGTTACGCAAGCCACCGCGGACTCGGACGCCTCGGTGCGAATGCAAGCCGTGTTAACTTTAGGTGCCGTGCCATCGCAAATTCCTGGCATGAAGAAAGGTAACGAACTGGTGCTTCCGCAAAAGCAAGAGACAGACATCCTCTTCGCTTTGGCAAATGTCGCTTCGATTGATTCTGAAGATGATTGGACAACGAACGCTATTCTTACTGCTACAGAGGGACGCAATGAAGCGACACTTGCGATGCTGATCGTCAAGGCGACGAGCGGCACGCTAAATGCGTCTCCCAATGCGTTGCGATTGATGCGTGAGCTGGCTTCGGCCGTTGCGGCATCGGGTGACGGTGAAAGATTTGGTGCACTACTGGATCTAATCGGAAGCGGTCAATCAAGCGATCGCTGGTGGCAATACGCTTCGCTGAGCGGTGTAGCTGTGGGACTTCATCGCCACAAAGACGCCAGCTACCCGAATTCGTTGGCTTCGCTACTAGCTAAGCCTCCCGAACAGTTGCGAAAATCGATTTCCCCGATCAAGGATTTGATCAACGCGGCCTCCGAAGTAGCGATGAATTCGAAAGCGTCTGAGCCCGATCGATTGAGCGCGATAGAAATGCTGGTCCACCTTCCGCGAAAGCAGTGGGATCAAGCCGCAGCAGAACTCTTTAAGCCCGAGCAATCGTTAGCCGTACAGTTGGCGGTGCTCAATCAAATGCGAACCATGACCAGTGTTGAAAACGCGCAGTTGGTCATCAACCAATGGCCGCAACTAGGGCCGCAAGTACGGACACAGGCTATGCTATTCTTGTTGCAGCGCAAAGAGAGTTCCAAGTTGGCTCTCCAAGCGATGCAAAACGGCAAGATCAGCTCGGCGGTGGTCAACATCGATCAACGCGCGATTCTTCTGGCTCATCCTGATCCTGAGATTAAGGAGCTGGCTAGAACGGTGTTTGGAAGCGGCGTCTCCCCAGATCGCCAAGAGGTCACGCGGCAGTATCTGAGCGCTATGCAAGTACACGGAGACGCGAAGTCTGGGCAGTTGGTCTTTGATCGGATCTGTGCGGCTTGCCATCGCTTTAATGGTCGAGGCCACGAGGTTGGGCCGGACATTAGCGACACTCGCAATCGTTCTCGTGAGGCTCTGCTTTTGGACATTCTGGACCCGAATCAAAAGCTTGAGCCCAAATACACGGCCTATCAAGCTTTGACCGTCGATGGATCGCTGTTTCAAGGGGTTTTGCTTTCAGAAACGCCCGAAGCCGTTGTACTTCAATTGGCGGAGGGCAAGCAGCAGACTATTGCGCGAGCTGATATTGAGCAGTTTCAAGCCAGCGGTAAATCGCTGATGCCCGAAGGCGTGGAAAAAGAGGTCACGATCCAACAGATGGCCGATTTGATTGAGTTTCTCAAGCGATGAATAGCTAGAGTTTAACGCTAAAGATAGGGCTTCACGCGGAAATCATCGAGGAAAAAAGCCTGCCCACGGTGGCGGAAAATGGCATTCCGGCAATAATTGGCGGTCCTGCGACGATCCATTTTTGACACTCCTCGAATACTGTTCAGA
>CAYWNG010000082.1:0-16102 GCA_964458685.1 uncultured Pirellulaceae bacterium | reverse complement strand
TGGGCCGAAACGTCTTGGTCGGCTTCATGTCGTTCGATGGTTACAACTACGAAGATGCGATCATCATTAGCGAAGAGCTAGTGCGAGCTGATACTTACACTTCGATTCACATCGAAGACTTTGACGTCGAAATTCGCGAGACCAAGCTTGGACGCGAAGAGTTTACTCGGGACATTCCAAACGTCTCCGAAAAGGCTCTGCGTAACTTGGATGAAAGCGGTATCGTCAACGTTGGAACCTACGTTCGCGCCGGTGACATTCTGGTCGGTAAGGTTTCGCCCAAGAGCAAGACTGAGCTAACGCCGGAAGAAAAACTGCTGCATGCGATCTTCGGTCGCGCCGGTGAAGACGTGAAGAACGACTCGCTGGAAGTTCCATCGGGTATCGAAGGTATCGTAATCGATACTCAAAAGTTCAGCCGCCGCATGAGCCTTTCCGACGAAGAGCGAAAGGCTTTCGAAAAGGAGCTGAAGGAAGTCGAACTTGTTGGCAACACTGAAATCTGCACTGCTTTCAATGCTTTCGTAGCTGAAATGGAAGCGGTTATCGGATCGAAGTTGACCGACGATGACGGCACTCCTCTGGCTGGCGAACAAGATCCAAAGTTCATCGCCGAAAATGCTCAGACTTTCAATCTGTCTCGCTTGCTCAATCGCATGAACGAGAAGCACCACAACGAATTGAAGAAGGTGTACGCAAGGTCGTGGCCGAAGGTTGAAGAAGCCATTGATGAACGCGACCGTAAGCTCAACAGCATGAAGCGCGGTGACGAACTGCGCAGCGGCGTTTTGCAAATGGTGAAGGTCTACATCGCCACCAAACGAACCATTAGCGTTGGTGACAAGATGGCGGGTCGTCACGGTAACAAGGGGGTTATCTCCAAGGTGCTGCCGATCGCTGACATGCCTTACCTTCCTGACGGAACTCCACTCCAGATTTTGCTCAATCCTCTAGGCGTTCCTAGCCGTATGAACGTGGGTCAGATTCTTGAGACGCACTTGGGCTGGGCTGGTGCTAAGCTGGGCTTCCAGTCGATCACTCCGGTGTTCGATGGAGCTACCGAGCAAGACATTAACAACTGCCTGGAAGAAGCTGGTTTGCCTCGTCACGGTAAGATCCGTTTGCACGACGGACGTACCGGTGAGCCATTGTCGCAAGAGACCACGGTGGGCTACATCTACATGTTGAAGCTCCACCACTTGGTCGACGACAAGGTTCACGCTCGAAGCACCGGACCTTACTCCTTGATTACTCAGCAACCGCTCGGCGGAAAGGCTCGCTTCGGCGGTCAGCGATTCGGGGAAATGGAAGTGTGGGCGCTGGAAGCTTATGGTGCCGCTTACATTCTTCAAGAGTTGCTAACGGTCAAGAGCGACGACGTCGAAGGTCGAACCAAGATCTACGAATCGATGGTCAAGGGCGAGAACTCGTTGGAAGCCGGTACACCTGCGAGCTTCGACGTACTCACCAACGAAATTCGCGGTCTGGGCCTGAATATGCGTTTGGAAAAACGCAAGATCTAACCAAACGCTGCATATCCCGGCCGCGGTCTAACGATAGCGGCCGAAGCGTGTGCGGCTTCTAGCAAGTCGCACATGACGCAAACACCACAATCGGCGAGTCGAACTTCAAGCAAGTCGATTCTGCCAACTAACAGAGAACAGAAATAGAGCACCATCGAGAGTCCTTTTTCATTTTCGCACCATCAGCATCCATTCCATGCTGATTCAAATGAAAATGCTCTTCGAACAACGTTAGGAGCCGCGGTTTATGTCGACAGCCGAAACCAATTACGATCGCGTCAATGACTTCACTTCAGTAAAGATCAGCCTAGCTCGTCCTCAGGACATCCGCAGTTGGTCGTTTGGAGAAGTGAAGAAGCCCGAAACGATTAACTACCGAACCTATCGTCCAGAAAAGGACGGTTTGTTCTGCGAGCGAATCTTCGGACCGGAGAAGGACTGGGAGTGTGCCTGCGGTAAGTACCGCGGAATGAAGTACAAGGGCATGATCTGCGATCGTTGCGGCGTGAAGGTAACTCACTCGCGCGTTCGTCGTAAGCGCATGGGCCACATCGAATTGGCGGCTCCAGTAGTTCACATTTGGTTCTTCAAGGCGATGCCCAGCCGCTTGGGCGCGCTTTTGGGAATGAAGACATCCAGCTTGGAAAAGGTGATCTACTTCCAAGACTACGTCGTTATCGACCCTAAGGAGACTCAGCTAGAATCGCTGCAACTGCTTAGCGACACCGAGTATCGTGAAGCTAAGGCTCAGTACGGCGAAAATGCTTTCGAAGCTGCCATGGGTGCTGACGCCGTTCGCACACTGCTGACTCGTATCGACTTGGCATCGCTCAGCGAAAAGCTCCGTAAAGAGCTGACCGAGACCAACAGCAAGCAAAAGAAGAAGGACTTGAGCACACGGCTCAAGTTGGTTGAATCGATTCGCGATAGCGATAACCGTCCTGAGTGGATGGTTCTAGACGTAATTCCCGTGATTCCGCCAGACTTGCGACCGCTCGTTTTGCTCGATAGCGGTAACTTCGCAACTAGCGATTTGAATGACCTGTATCGACGGATCATCAATCGCAACAACCGACTTCGTAAGCTGGTCGACTTGAATGCTCCTGAAGTGATCATCAAGAACGAAAAGCGGATGTTGCAACAATCGGTCGATGCATTGTTTGACAACAACCGTTGCAAGCGACCTGTCCTGGGTAGCAGCAATCGCCCGCTCAAGTCCTTGACTGACATGATCAAGGGTAAGCAAGGCCGTTTCCGCGAAAACCTACTCGGTAAGCGAGTGGACTATTCCGCGCGAAGCGTGATCGTGGTTGGTCCACGTCTGAAGCTGCACCAGTGCGGTCTGCCAAAGAAGATTGCGCTCGAGCTTTACCAGCCATTCATCATTCGCAAGCTCAAGGATCTTGGACACGCTGACACTATCAAGTCCGCGAAGAAGATGTTGGAGCGCAAGGATGAAGAGGTTTGGGATATTCTCGAACAAGTGATCAAGAATCACCCCGTGCTTCTCAACCGAGCTCCTACGCTTCACCGCATGGGTATTCAGGCGTTTGAGCCAATCTTGGTTGAAGGAAACGCGATTCACCTCCACCCGCTGGTTTGCAAAGGCTTCAACGCTGACTTCGACGGTGACCAGATGGCGGTGCACTTGCCGCTTTCTTTGGAAGCTCAAGTAGAAGCTCACACGTTGATGATGAGCACGCACAACATTTTCGCGCCTAGTAATGGTCGCCCTATTATGAGTCCTTCGCAGGACACGGTGATGGGTTGCTACTTCATTACGATCGAAAAGCCGGACATGAAGGGGCAAGGTATGACCTTTGCTTCGATGGCCGAGGCTGACTTTGCGTACAGCCAAGGGATCATCCACATGCACGCGAAGATCAAAGTTCGCTTGCCTAAGCACCGACGTTTGAAGACAGACGAAAATACGGGCAAGTACGGCGCAATTGTCGAAACGACTTATGGTCGCGTTCTGTTCAACATGATCCTGCCTGCGGGAATGGATTACTACAATTATCCACTCAAGGGCAGCGACTTGGCAGCGGTAATTAGCGACTGCTATTCCCGCTTGGGACGTCGCGCTACGATTGACCTGCTGGATGATATGAACCAGTTGGGATTCCGTGAGTCGACCAAGAGCGGTTTGTCGTTCGGTGCGGACGACCTAGTGACACCTGACAGCAAGCAAGACTTCATCCACGAGACGGAAAAGCAAGTCATGAAGCTGAAGAAGAGTGCCGACCGCGGTATGATGACTCCGATGGAGCGATATCGTTCGGTGCTCGACCTTTGGACTCACGCTCGTGAAAACATCACCAAGGACATGTTGACCGCGATGGAAAACGATGATCACTTGGGTCCATGGTACGTGAACCCGGTGTTCTTGATGTCGCGATCTGGTGCTCGAGGCGGTATCGAACAGATTCGACAATTGGCCGGTATGCGGGGTCTGATGGCCAAGCCAACCGGTGAAATTATCGAAACTCCGATTAAGGCTAACTTCCGTGAAGGCTTGTCGGTACTCGAATACTTCTCCAGTACTCACGGTGCTCGTAAGGGTCTGGCGGATACAGCTTTGAAGACCGCTGACTCGGGTTACTTGACTCGTAAATTGGCCGACGTTGCTCAGAACGTGGTGATCACGCTCGACGACTGCGGTACGACACAGGGCATTACTAAGGGAGTTGTTTACCGCGGCGAGAAGGTCGAAGTGCGATTGGCGGAAGCAATCAATGGTCGCGTTTCGCGTCACAACATCGTCAATCCAGTAACCGACGAAGTCATCGTTCCTGAGAACGAAATGATCACCCGCGAAATCGCTCGCAAGATCGAAGAAATGGGTATCGAGAAGATCCAAGTTCGCAGCCCGATGACTTGCGATGCACCTTTGGGGGTTTGCCGTCGCTGCTACGGAATGGATATGTCCACAGGAGCGTTGGTCGAAGAGGGAATGGCCGTTGGTATCATCGGTGCACAGTCGATTGGTGAACCTGGAACTCAGTTGACGATGCGTACGTTCCACATCGGTGGTGCGGTGAACACGTCCATTGATGAAAGCGAAATCAAGGCCAAGAAGCCGGGTATCGTCAAGTTCGCCAAGATGCGAACGGTAACCAATCCGTCTGGCTTGGAGATCGTGCTCACTCGAAACAGTGAAATCGTCATGCTGGATAAGAAGGGTCGCGAACTTGAAAAGTACGACGTGCCTACTGCGGCGACACTGCGAGTCAAGGAAAATGAGGAAGTCGTAGCTGGCCAAGTTCTTTGCGATTGGAACCCTCACAAGATTCCGATCATTAGCGAAGTATCGGGTAAGGTTCGACTGGACGACGTTGTCGAAGGTCAAACCATGCGTCTGGAACGCGATCCTTCCGGTGGTAACCGTATGATCATCATCGATCACAAGGGTGAGCTACACCCGCAGATTGTGATCGAAGACAGCGATGGCAAGCCACTGGACGTCTACTACCTACCAGAGCGCGCGGTAATCACCCTGACCGAAGGCAGTATGGCTGCAGCCGGTAGCGAGTTGGCTGAAATGCCTCGAGAATCTAAGGGCGTGGCGGACATCACCGGTGGTCTTCCTCGAGTCACTGAGATTTTCGAAGCTCGCAAGCCTAAGGACCCGGCCGTTATCGCTGAAGTCGACGGTATCGTCGAGCTGCAACAGACCAAGCGACGCGGAAAGAGAACCATTATCGTTCGTAGTGAATCGGGTGTTGAACACGAACACTTGGTTCCACACGGCAAGCGATTCTTGGTGCACACTGGCGAAGAAGTCAAAGCCGGTCAAGCACTCGTCGACGGACCGTTGGTGCCCCACGATATCTTGCGTGTCAGTGGAGAAGAGGCTGTTCAACAGTATCTGACTCACGAGATTCAGCAGGTCTATCGAAGCCAGCGCGTAGAAATCAATGACAAGCACGTCGAAGTCATCATCGCGAGAATGTTGCGTAAGGTGAAGATCGACTCGCCTGGCGACACGACCTTGCTTCCTGGTTTGGTCATGGACAAGTTTGAATTCCGACGCATCAACGAAGAGACCGCAACCTGCGTGAAGATCGCTGATGCGGGCGACACCGACTTCACCGTTGGTTCGTTGGTTCCTCGCGAGCAATTCGAACAAGCCAATTCGCAGATCGAGACAATGGGTGGAACGCCTGCGAAAGGCAAAAAGCCTAAGCCGGCTTCGGCGAGTACTCAGTTGCTAGGGATCACCAAAGCAGCCGTACAATCCAGCAGCTTTATCTCGGCAGCTAGCTTCCAAGAAACCACCAAGGTTCTTACCGAAGCCGCGTTGGCGGGTAAGGTGGATCGCTTGGTCGGCTTGAAGGAGAACGTGATTCTTGGTCACTTGATTCCTGCCGGAACTGGTTTCCGCAGCTTCCAAGAGTCCGAAGTCTCGTACCGTCGCGAAGCGTTGGAAGACTTGGTCAACCGTGGTGAAGCGGCGATGCAAGGCGAGAACTTCCCGCTGCTTGAGCAAAGCCCTCGTCCAGCCGAGCCATCCCTTGGACTCGGTGGCGCGTTCTTGGACACTGATGCCTCCATCACGCCAATGAATCGCATGCCAGCCAGTGAACCTGCTCCAGAGAGCCCACAACCAGCCAGCGAAGGCGACGACGCGTAAGCTGAGCTGTACCAACAGTCATCAGACTGATTGAATCAACAAAAAGCGAGTGCCCCGGCACTCGCTTTTTTGTTTTGGCTTTTACGCTTATCGCTGTTCAGTTGGTCTGCAGTGCGTGCCCTCCCTCGCGCTGAGTTATCTAAAGCACGATAGTTCCTTTTGCGGGAGAATCGGAAATCGAGTAATGCGAGATTTCCGGGGAGGGCGAATCGATGCCCCTCAATGCATCCGCGTTCCGAAATTGAATTGGTACCCAAACGGGAGGAATTTCAAAGTGGTTAACATGCCCTACGTACGTACGGGCATTGCGCACAGGCGTCCAACCGGCGAGCCCAATCGCGAAGTGGTGACGAATCATTAGCCGCAGCAGAGCGAGGCGCAGCGAGTTCTCTCGGCGAGCCCAGCGTAACCCAGTTCGGATTGCTAGCATCCGATACTTGAAGAATCTGAGAAGCTGTAGCCCTTGGATTGCATCTGAGTTTCAATAGTTGTAGATTGTGAGCGGTCGTTCACATTGTTTGCAACTTGCACTGTCGATCTACACTGTCGTCGAGGAGCTCAGAGCCGTGAAGCATAATCGTATGTGTCTTGTAATTTCAGTCGCTGTCATATTTGTCGCTGGAATTACAATTGGTCGGTTTTCAAAGACAGCGCCGCAGGCCCCAGCTACAGTGATGGCTAAGTCTACGGACACGACATTGTTCAGCAGGGCCGGCTCGGAGAATGGAGAATGCATCCCGGTGCCTATCGAAGGAACCAACCTGACAGCCTTCGATTACCGCGTTACAGTACCTTCCGAGAACAACGGTCCTCAGACGCTCTCCTTCTTCATGGGATTTACGCGTTAGTCTCGGCCGATTCCTTCAATTTGTTGATCAATAGGTCATAGCAAACAGCAACAGGCTGGAGATGGTTATTCACATCAATCATTTCGAACCCAAGGGGCCTGCCGGTGCCGTACGTTATGGTTGATATCGAATCTGATGGTCCAATTCCAGGCGATTACTCGATGATCTGCTTTGGAGCTATCATTGTTGAACCCAATTTGAATCGGACTTTTTACGGAAAGCTCAAGCCGATCTCCGATGCGTTCCTTCCTGACGCGCTGGCCGTTAGTGGGTTCTCGCGAGAGGACTGTATGACTTTCGACGACCCAAAGAGTGTCATGGAGCAGTTCCGAGAATGGCTCAAGCTGAATTGTAAGGGCCGAATACTCTTTGTGTCAGACAACAATGGCTTCGATTGGCAATTCATCAACTGGTATTTCCATCATTTCATCGGAGAGAATCCGTTCGGCTTTAGTTCGACGAATCTTGGCTCACTCTACAAGGGAATGCAGAAGGATATGTTCGTCAACTTTAAGCATCTTCGTAAAACGAAACACACGCACAACCCGGTCGATGATGCTCGGGGGAATGCAGAGGCCTTATTGCAGTTGAAAGAGTTGGGCCTCAAAATCAGCTTTGCTTAATTCCGTGATATGTGTCACTCTGTTAACTGGAGATTATGATGCGACTGTTATCAAGACTGGCTAGAATTCTGTTGCCAATTTGCATGCTTGCCATGCTCTGCAAAAGTGGAGTATCTGCGGAGTTTCAGTCATCTGGCATTTCTAATGGACAGATCCTGATGATCCAGAATCTGCCAACATTGCCAGAGTCTGTTGAGGGGCATCCATTTATCGTGAAGGACTCGAAGGTCCACCTGCCGCTCATCGTACCAATTGAAGCCGCTGGTTTAACGCATACGCAGTTGAAGTTGAAAATTGTGGAAGCTTACAAGCAAAGCAGAATGTTTGGGTGCGTTGATATCCAGATTCGCAACAATCGGTAATTGAGAGGCTATTAACTCAAGGTGGTTTCGCACGAAAACGTCAGTTGTTGCCGATCCGTAGATCGGCACCTGAGCTGTTCACCTTGAATGCGGTCGTTATCAAAATCACTCAACTCACGGATGGATTCTTCGATGCGATTTTCCCTGTTGCTATTGAGTTTGCTCTGCGGCTGCGAATGGAGCTCATTCGTCTTCGTGTCCGAAATTCGATTCTAACTGAAGGGGAAGAGGTTGGTGCTGATATTGTGGCTGTTGCCTTGCCGAATACAGTTTTTCGTGGTCAAACGAAGATGAAATACTACATCGACCAGCAATCATCTATGTTGAAGATCGTAGAATCGCTCTTTGGTGGCTGAATAGCGATGAATTCAAAAAGGTTGCTGGATCTGATCCCGACTTCGTTCCTAAGGACCAATTTCCTTTTTCCAAATGCCAAAGCAAGAACACAGAACATCTACGTCAACTGATTCTCAAGAACGGTAGAATGCTCGTTACGAAACCTGAGACATTCGTAAGATTAGACCCACAATGAACACTGGATTCGATGGGCGCTTTTGGGGCGAGGTCCCTTGGAGAATGAAGTAATGCACGGAATTACAGTTCTAGCTTCGCTCTTCGTTATTAACGCGATAGCTTTAGTGCCGAGCGAATCAGTCAAGCTGTCGCAGAATGTTCTCGACTTTGGCAAGGTGACGCAGGGAGACGACCGCGAGATGGTGTTGACGATTACCAACACCTCAACTCGCAAGCTAGAGTTGGAGAAGATTCGGACGACCTGGGGCCCGTTTCGATGCGTTGCGAATTTCAAAACTCTCCAACCGAATGAGAGCGGCGAGATGAAGATATTGGTTTCGACAAAGAGATTTTCAGGACTAAGATCGGCTGTGTGTTATCTCCATTTCAACCTAACTGAATTCCAAGAACACCCAGTACTAATCAAGGCGGACATCGTATCTGACTCTGTGAAAAAGAAGTAACTGAACACAATGCAAGGCTGGGTACGCAATTCGCTATAAAAGCAAAGGTCCAACGGCCCGCCCGTTTGCACGTAAACCAGCGGGCCGTTGGGCCTTAACCTAATTAAGCTTGATCCCCCAGTAATTAAGCTTGATCCCCCAGCACTACTGGCTGGGCTAGGTAAACGGTCAGGGCTTCGCCCCTAAAAACCGAATAGCGCAACTTCACATTCTGGCGACGGTAGCTACGTTAGAGTGAAAGCTGTGCAACGACTAGGGAAGTTCATAGAATCTTCGGCAAGTCACCATTTGTAATGATCTCAATCGACGTGACAGTTCCGCCTCCATGGAGCACGACGGTACGGCCACTTCCACATGAATGCTTCTTTCGCTAAAGTGAACCGCAATCCCGACCAACTACTCTAAGATGTTTCCGTTGCGCTATTTCGATTTTAGAAGTTCTCCACAGCGAATCCAATACTCTGCCCGATAGTTGGGACTACGCCTCACGAAATCTGTTACAACAGCAGCGTATGTCTTCCCATCCAAAGTAATGGTTGCAATCTTGGAACTGTCGCTGGTTTGTATGATGTAACATCCGCCCTCATCCTCGGTTGTCAGCAAGGAAAGCTCGACCGTCTCGTCATGCCTAAACCATCGATTGGTTGACACCACTTTGCCATTTGGCAGTGTAAGCGTTGCAGTATTTGCCGAGTGGAAAATCGTATCTGTTCGATACCAAGATACCAAGGCAATACTAAGTGCCACAATCGCGACGATCACTAACAAAGTGCGGACACTAAACTTCATTTACCAAGCCTGCATTTGCGACTCGCAATGGGTTTGGGATTCAAAGCCCCGCCACCTTAGTCGCTTACGATGGTTATCGATCTAATTGTTTGCATCAAGTCCGCGGTTGACTAAGTCCTCTCGCCACAAATCATTCTGGTGTGTTTTCTCGAATAGCACTGATCAGCTCGTGCCCTTTGTGAAACAGCGGCGAGCATGGATGTCGCTCATATCCCAAATCATCTTCTGTCGCTTCGAATGTATAGACTCCTTCCTGTGTTAGCAGGTAGCATCGAACGTTACCCTGCTTCGGCAGAGGGAATTTGTCAGTGATACTGGATTGCAACACAAAATCCTGAGCAAGCGTGAGAAACTCCTTACAAACCTTGCGAACAGGTTGATGCTCACCGCCGCCGATAATGCCGCCACCATTACTGAAATAGAGACTTGCAGAGCCATCGGCGACCGCAACCAATGTTGCTACAGCTTCGGGGTATCCCGTCTCCATCAGGATAGCGAACACAGTTGACTGCCCAGTGGCGGCTTGTCCGATCGCATCCGGTTTGACCTGAAGCACTTGATCGCGCAGGGCAGTATAAACCTCCGCCACCTTGTAGTTGGATTGATTCAATTCGCTTTCCTCCCAAGAAATGTCTCTCGCTATTGCGTAGCTGACTGCATGCTGAATTTTCGAATTTTCTAAGGTTCCAAAGAGTTGATTTTTGCTGCCGGAGTTTTGATGGAAAAAAGCCCCGCCCGCCATGACAACCACAACCTTCGCAGTTTGATCTTGCGGCTACGATTGTCGAGCGATTGAAGTAGTTTTGTAGCAACGGGTGTCAGTTTATTCAGTTCAACTTCCGAAGTATCGCTGATGAACGGATGCGTCTCAATTGGAGTCCAGGGAATCGAGTCATAGATCGAGTTGAATTCTGCGAGCAATCTCAATTCGTTCGGCGTCAAAAGCGCAATCGCTTCGGTGTCTTGTAGGGTCCAAGCAAGGCTCATCCTCCGATGAAAGATTGCAGCGTCAGAGAACCCTACCATTTGAGCCCGTGCATGAGGCCGATTCTCTGCATCAACTAAGAATCTTAGCGCAAAGCATGGTCCTGCGATTAAAGTGGATTGCCGTTCTCGCGACAACATATTTCTTTACCAACTAACCTCCTCAACAGCCAAATCGCAGGAGTTGATTTTCTATTTGCAACTTGGCTCGGCTACCGCAACGTCGACTCATCACTTAGTTCATCACATTGCTTACCACGATCATGTCGGGTATGCGTTGGGTTGAGGATAGCCGAAACGAGGACTGAAGGCAACCAAAATACAAACTCGATAACCGCACCAAGATAGATACCATAGATGATTGCCGCAGCCCCAAGCCCCTGAGGGATGCTTCGAATCACCTCGGACCACGATCCATCGTAGCTCAGCAGTAAAATCGTGGCGGCGCATCCCATGGACGCCGCAAAAAATGGGATTGCACGCCGGCCCAATGATCCCGGCGGCCAATTCAGTTTCCAACCAAGCCATCGCGAGTAACCACCAAAGAACATGGTCGAGCACCAAAACGTAAGCTCGCGGTAATCGGGAAGCACTTTGCTGCTCCGCCTCGTCAATTGGCCTGGGGTGAATACAATGTAACTCAACACAAACAAAGGTTGAGTCATGTCACAATCGTCCTTGGATGCCGTCGAACGACTGCGAGATCAAACGCTGAAGCCCATTGCGGATAGTTTCGGGTTTCCGTTGAGTAAACGAACGAACAGCGTCTCGAATATCCCGACCGTCCTGTGCTTGGGCAATCACTCGTCGGGCAAGTCTAGTTTCATCAATCATCTGATTGGCAGCAACGTTCAAGCAACCGGCGTTGCTCCGACCGACGATGGATTCACGCTGCTCATGTATCACTCAACAGAACAGATCATCGATGGTCGTACAGCCGTCGTTGATCCGCAATTTCCACTGCGCGACTTCGAACAATACGGCAAGGAGTTCCTGGACCATCTGAAAGTTCGCCGATTGCCCCTCGAGCCACTGAAGCAGGTTTGCTTGATCGACAGTCCCGGCCTGATCGATCACGCAGGTTCGCCGGGCGACCACGCTCGAGGCTACGACTTTCCTGCCGTGGTGCGAGAGTTTGCTGGGTTCGCAGATTTGATTGTTTTCTTCTTTGACCCTGGCAAGCCTGGAACGACGGGCGAGAGCCTAAGAATCATAACCGAAGCACTTTCAGACGTAATGTACAAAGTTCTGATTGTCTTCAATAAAGTGGATACGTTCGAGGATGTCAGAGATTTTGCTCGGACCTATGGAGCGTTGTGCTGGAATCTCTCGCGAGTCATTCGCACCAAGGATATGCCTCAGATCTATTGCACCTTCGTGGAAGGCTTGGGTGGTGCAGGGCAGAGACAGATCGACTTGATCGATTTCACGAAGTCGACGGACCAACTGCGAGCGGAGATATCGCGAGTCGGACAGCGACGACGCAGCAATGTGATCGGCGCACTTTTGGATTCAGCTCGCAGCCTAAGAATCCACTCTGCGATTTGTCACAAGTTGGGCATGACGATGCTTTGGATTCGACTGGGGATTTGGAGTGTATCAGCGGCTCTGATTGCCTTAGGTGTTTGGGGACTGATCAATTACCGCAGCAACACTTACGCTTTTGTTGCCGAGCTGCTTTGCATTGTCGCGGGCGTGAGTAGTATCTTGCTCTCGCGCACCTTCTTGCGACATTGGCTTTCGCAACAGACGGCCAATTTGGATAGCTGGTTCAATCGCTTGTTTCATCGCGAGTTGCTTGAGCAGAGTCACAGCCGCTTTTTAGAAGGCCTGTGGGAGTCGGTGAAGCCGCGGACGGTCAAGTTCCTTCAATCGGTTGGACCAAGTGGCGTCCCATTTTCGCCGCTATGGTCGTCCAAAATCAAGAAGCTTCGCAAGATTGCAGAAGTCGACATCCCTGCTCTTCTGCAATCTTCCGATGGTTAAACCTGATGAATTGTTTAACGGCAAGCCGAAGGCGATTGTTCCTGGCTGCTAACTCGTTTAACGGCAAGCCGCAGGCGACTGCTCCTGCATTCTTTCGAGAGCAACAATCACCCAATGTACGTCGCAAAAACAACAGTCGCCTACGGCTTGCCGTTAAACGACTGTTCCTGCATTCTTTCTAGAACAACCAACGCCCAATGTGTGTCGCGAACACAACAGTCGCCTGCGGCTTGCCGTTAAACACCGTTAAACACCGTTAAACACCGTTAAACACCGTTAAACAACGTCAACCGCATTTAGGAGGTTGCTTGACGATCGGCATAAGACACTGCATCGCGCAAGGCGGGGAACTTTTTGCGCCAACGTCGAAGGGCTTCGATGTCGATATCTGTCTTGACGACTTGGGCGGCGGCATCCGCTTCGAAAAGTGGTGCGCCCATTTGATCGAACGCACAACTGCGTCCGTCAAACACTAGTCCAGGTTCTTCGCCACAGCGATTCGATCCAACAGTGATGGCCAGATTTTCAATCGCTCGGGCTTGAAGCAATCGCACCCAGTGTTCCGAGCGCACAGCCGGCCAGCATGCGATGACGGCGAAAAGCTCGGCACCGCGAAAGGCTGCGGGACGGAATAGCTCGGGGAATCGCAAGTCGTAACAAACAAAGGGAGCGACGGAGACTCCGTTCCAATCAAACAACTGTTCGCCATCGCCGGCCGGGTAATGATCGCCTTCTCGAACTAGCGAGAAAGGCCGCTGCTTTTGATAACGCACCAGTTCGTCACCGTCGGGCGAAAAGGCCACGGCTTGGTTGCTCGCCTTGCCATCTACCACTGGCCCGACGACGCCTCCCAGGACGGTTGACTGAAAGCGTTTGGCCATGCCGCGCAGCGCTGCCTCAGATTCGCGTTGCTGCGACTGAGCGGTAATGCTCAGCTTCATACTAAAGCCCGTGTCGAACATCTCGGGCAAGACGATCAGCGAACCGGGCTGAATGTCGCTTGCTGCTAACAGTTCCATGGCTCGCGCGTGATTTGCGGCTTTGCTTTCCCAACTGATGTCCAACTGCACGACTGCAACTTGCATGATCTATAGCCCTACTTTTCAGTGAAACGAAAGAAGACATCTTCCAGCGATTGAGCGTCGGGGTGACTCGCGCGAGCCTCGGCTAGCGTTCCGCTAAACAGACATTTACCTCGGCGAAGAATGATCAAATACTGGCAGATATCCTCGACTAAAGCCAACAAGTGGCTGCTGACCAAGACGGTAGCTCCAGCACCCGCGCGAACTCGCATCGATTCCTTCAGCATGCGAATAGCCGCCGGATCTAGACCGGTTAGCGGTTCATCGAAGAACATCACTTCAGGCTGATGGAGATAGGCGCAGGCGATGGCAACCTTTTGCCGCATGCCTCGGGAGAGCTCGCTAGCCAGCGCATTTCGTTTAGTGTTCAGTTCCAGTTGAGTCAGTAGTTCTTCGGCAACAGTCTGATAGTTGGCTACCGCGTAAGCGCTGGCAATAAACTGAATGTGCTCCCACACTGTCAGCGTTTCAAACAGAGGCGGATCGTCGGGTACGTAAGCGACTCGCTGCTTGACTTCTAGCGGATGTTGAACCACATCGAAGCCTGCGACTCGCAGCGTTCCCGATGTAGGCCGAAGCACACCGCACAACGAACGCATCGTCGTCGTCTTGCCTGCGCCATTGGGCCCAATTAGCGCACCGACAACTCCGCGCGGCAAACTGAACGAGATCCCATCGGCGGCTACTGTCCCGGCGTACTCTTTGCGAAAGTCGATGACTTCGATCGCGGCCTCGCTCATTCCCGCTCCTCGGGACCACCCAGCAACGGTTCGTCCATCGCGCGAAGGTCGCTATTGGGAAGGCCGCCTGGATAATCCGCGCGAGCCCACAGCAGAGCGTCGCGAGCAACTTCCAAGTGCTTAATCTTGGTCTCTTCGTAAAATGCCTGAGCTACATCGGGCAACTTCGGTTGTCCGTGTAAAGGCTTGTCGGAAATGCAAAGCAACGTGGCTGATGGAATGCGATAGCGAAACCCATTGGCGGCAACCGTTGCGGATTCCATGTCAACGCCGATGCTACGACTGGCCTTGAGGTCTTGCAGTTTAAGCTTCAGCGTCAACTCCCAATTACGATCGGCTGTCGTATAGACCACGCCGAAACGATAGGGCAATTTTCGCTCGTCCAAAAGATGAGCCAAGTAGCGGTTGAGCAAGAAACTGGGTGTGAGCGGCACGGATCGCGGTAGGGCCTCATCCAGCACGTGGTCGTCTCGCATGTAGCCCGAGGCCAACACAAAGTCCCCAAGCTCTTGATGATTGCGAACTCCGGCACAATGGCCGACCATCAGCATTGCATCGGGACGCAGGACAGCAAGGTGGTCGGTAAAGTTTTTTGCGTTCGAGGGCCCGACGCCAATGTTGACGATCGATATTCCATCGTTGCTTGCGGTGCGTTGATGGTAGGCTCGCATTTGAACTCGAGCTCGCGAAGGTTGGATACAGTCGGGATACATCTGCTCGAAGGCATCCATGTGCATCTGGTAGTTTGTCAAAAGAACGTAGCGCTGAAAATCTTCGGCGCGCGTGCCCGTGTAGTGCTCCAACCGTTGCAGCGAAAGCTCGACTCGTTCCGGCCCAAAAAGAAAGACCTTCTTCCGAGTGTGATCGAACTCGGATTCGTCGATCAGCTCTAGTAGCTGCGGAGAACTCAAGTCGACTCGCTCTTGCGCCGGAGTGATATCGATGACTGCGCCAGCTTGCACAAGTCGGATCAACTCGCGACGAAGGTACCAGCGATAAGCCGAAGGTCTTGCAATCTTGCCGGAGATAATCGGGTTATGCTTGGACCAATTGCGAGTGACCGTGATTTTGGAGTATCGTCCGGCCGCGTAGGTCTGCTCCATCTCATCGCAGGCGGCTTCGATTTGCACGGGTAATTGTGAATCAGCAACGGGTCCAATTTTCAACTTCGATAGCCTTGTCGAGTATCAAGAAAAGCTCCATGGGAATCCACAAAGCGTCGCGGAAATCCTCTCGTACACGCAGGCCAATATACTGGTGATTGATTCTTCTGAGAAGCTGTTGAAAGGGCCAATCAGAGCATCCTTGAGCCAATTGAGCAATCTTCCAGGAGCTCAAAAAACGAAAAAGGCCGAGAGCCACCTTACTTGGTACTCTCGGCCTTTTGGCTGAGTCGATGGAGTTCTCGGACTACTGGTTGCTTAGAACTCCAACACACCCATTTGTGTTGTTGTAGAGCTGTTCATGACAATTGGAGCGCCGATAAATTCTCGTTCGCCATTCGATTCGGGTTCTTGCTTGGACGCGGTCCGCTCATCGTGTCGCGCGGAAGTCG
>CAYWNG010000081.1:0-16135 GCA_964458685.1 uncultured Pirellulaceae bacterium | reverse complement strand
GTTTGTTTGCGATAAGAATGGTCGAATTCTCTCTGGAGAGTCGCTCAAGCACGCCGCCGAATTACTCATGCCTTTGGGCGTCAAGGCAATGGGCGTGAACTGCATGCCGGCTCACACCCTTGCTCAGCCACTCAACGAGCTACGAGCTATCTGCGGTGAAGACTACCCGCTCGTGGCCTATGGGAACATTGGCTACGTCGATGATGAGCAAGGCTGGATCAACACCGATTCCACAACCCCCGAAGGCTACCTACGACATGCCCAAAGCTGGCCCGCACAGATCATCGGTGCTTGCTGCGGCTCTACTCCAGAACACATTCGCAAGCTGAAGCATCACTGGAAAGAGTGATGCTAAGGGCCGGATGGCACGAAAATCTAATGCTGGGATTTAAGTTCGCCGTAGTTCACGCGAATCGCATCTATCCCAGTCTGTTGCGTTCACATGTTATACTGGACTGTGTCTTTTCCACTGCCTATTGGGAAAACGTCTCGATGAACCATCAGCTTTTGGGGATTTCTCCCACAAATGACTTTGCCTACAAAAAGGTCTTTGGCTCACAAGCTAATGAAAAAGTCTTGATTAGCTTGCTCAATGCCATTTTGAATCTGCCTCGTCGTATCGTGTCGGTCACGATTCAGAACCCATTCAACTACCAAGACTTCTACGAAGACAAGCTATCGGTCCTCGACATAAAAGCGGTAGATGAGTCAGGTGCTATCTACGATATCGAGATGCAACTAGAGGTACATCTCGGATTGATACAGCGAGTCATTTTCTACGGTTGCGAACTTTACTCAGGGCAAATGAAATCAGGAGATGACTATTCGCAGTTGAAACCGGTGTTCGCCATCTGTCTACTCGAAGGAGTGTTGTGGCCAGATTCACATCGGGTTCACCACGCATTTCGCTTGGTGGATCAAGAAACCAACCGCGTTTTGAAAGATACGATCGAATTTCACATCCTGGAAATGGGATGGTATAATTTGCAGAAGCGTGATCTGGCGAACGCCAGTACGTTGGATCGGTGGCTTTATTGGCTGCTGCATGCTCATCAACACACCGAAGAGGAACTGCTGAGCCTTTTCCCCGAGGCAGAGTTTCAACAAGCGACCCAGACGCTTGTAGCGATTAAAGAAATCACAGAGGACAAGCAGATGTACGATGCAACGGAAAAGGCTCGACGTGACCGCCAATGGGCGCTCAACGCTAAAATGACTGAAGGAAAGATCGAAGGCAAGATCGAAGGCGAAATCAAGTTGATTCGCACTCTAGAAGTATTGTTAGGACGTGAACCGACTGATGAATCGCATTTGAAAGCGAAAAAACTCGAAGAGCTGCAAAAAGTCTCAAACGATCTTCAGTCTCAGCTTCGCAGCCGTATTGGCTAGCTCTCGTCGTTAAATGCCAGCTAGTGTGAAGAATACGATGTCGATTAGGGTTGCAGCCTTCACCTGTCGCTCCGGTTCGGTTTGCAATCGTTCGGAAGTGCCCAGCTTTGAAGCAATCGATGTCTCGCCCTCCACCAACCCGAAGTTGCGTATTGATTCTGACTATGCGCATCTCAACGCCTAGACGTTCTGCCAGTGCAAGCATGTAGGCGGTCAGAAAATTAAACTTAGATTCTTCACCTTAGACTCGCAATCTTCAGTTGAGTCGATGATGCTTGCAGGATGGAACACTTGATGAATTGGTTCACGAAGTTTTTGGTTTCACAGGCATTCGTGGTGGTCTGCATGCTGAGTTTGACACCTCTTTGCGCTCAGATGCTGGTAGCAGATAAACCAACGACAGTTTCACGTGTTGAAAACTGGATACAGTGGCGAGGTCCCACAGCGGATGGTCGAGCTGGCGAGAGAGCCAAACCGCCAATTCAATGGGACAAGAAAACGAACATCGCTTGGTCAGTCGACTTACTGGGAGAAGGCTCGGCAACGCCGATTGTATACGGGCATCAGGTCTTCGTGCTGTCGGCTGTCAAGACTGAACGAAAGAGCCCGCAGCCAGTCGTGAATGACTCCCGAGCAAAGACGACGCCTGATGAGTTCTTCTATCAGTTTGTTGTGTCCAGCTATGATCGAGGCTCGGGGAAGACTCTTTGGCAGCGAGTGGTTGTCGAGGAGGTCCCGCACGAAGGCAAGCACGATACGAACACCTATGCGGCCGGTTCACCTGTAAGTGATGGGGAGAGGCTGTACTTTTCGTTTGGCTCTCGAGGCGTCTTCTGCTACTCGTTGGATGGTAACCCAATTTGGAATCTTGACCTGGGCGATATGCGCACTCGAAGCGGTTGGGGCGAAGCGGTGACGCCTGCTTTGACCGATGACTCGGTTATCGTTAATTGGGATCAAGAGGACGGCTCGTTCATCGCCTCCATCGACAAACTATCTGGGCAGATTTGTTGGAAGAAGGATCGCAACGGCGAAGTCACCTCATGGAACACTCCCTTTGTGACAAGCTATGAAGGCAAGCAACAGATCGTTGTCAATGGCACAGGAACCGTCAAAAGCTACGATGCAAAAGACGGAACGATACTTTGGGAGTGCGGTGGTCAAACCGTAAACGCGATCCCCTCCCCTATTCGCTTCAACGACTCGGTGATCTGCATGAGCGGATATCGAGGATCGTTGGCTTGTTCCATTCCGCTGAACTCGCAAGGCAACATTACTAACGCCCCCAAAGTCAACTGGAAGATTACGCAGGGGACTCCGTATGTGCCATCGCCCATTCTCTCTGGAAACCGCCTACTGTTTACCGCGGGCAATACTAATGCGCTGAGTTGCATGGATGCCGTTACTGGGAAGCCTCTGCTTGAGCGAATGCGATTGGATGCCATTGGTAGCATGTACGCTTCTCCGATATGGGCCGCTGGGCATTTTTATTTTACAAGCCGCGAGGGGGCAACGGTTGTCGTCAAGGACAATGAGAGCTTGGAAGTTGTCGCGGTGAACGCACTCAACGATGTCATCGATGCCTCGCCAGTGGCCGTCGACGATCAACTGTTCTTGCGAAGCTGGAAGAAGCTCTACTGCATTCAAAGTGTTCCGGCTCCTGAGAATGCTCTAGCCCCAAAGCAAGATACGATTAGTCAGAATAGCCACAATCCTTCAGCACCTCGGCTTAGCTTCAAGCAGGTCAATCTTGAGGAGGCCAGCGAAACATCGGCCAATGCAAGTGTGGGAGACCTGGACGGCGACGGGGACCTGGATAGCGATGCCCCCAACGCGGTGTTCTTCTGTTCGAAATCAACGTCTGAGAAGATAGAGCGAGAGACTCGCAACATTTCGGGTTGGCAAGTTCACATCGCTAAGAAGCTCCTCGATACCGAAGCTGAAGATACTGCTAAAGCGCTGGACGGTTTGAAGAAGATGCTGGATGAAATTGTGCGAGATGTCCCAGCGGCTGCAGTCACCGAGCTGAAGAAAGTTCCGCTTTACTTCTCGCCATCCTATCAGCCAGGACGAAGCGGCGCCGAGTTCCATCCTGGGGCTGGTTGGCTGCGAGACAACGGTCGAGATCCTGCGATGGCGCAAGGTGTCGAGTTTTCTGGAGTTCATGACTTCGAAGCAGAGATGCGAAGAATGCCGAACTTCGCACTGCACGAGTTGGCTCATGCCTATCACTTCCGCGTGTTACCTGATGGCTTTGACAATCCTGAAATCAAAGCTGCTTATCAACGAGCTAAGGCAAACGGATTGTACGATCGCGTCGAGCGCACCTTTGGTAATGGCAAACCCAACATTTTCGAAAGAGCCTACGGTATAACCAATGCGATGGAGTACTTCGCTGAGACGACCGAAGCCTACTTCTCTCGCAATGATTTCTTCCCCTTTACCCGTGAGGAGCTTCTGAGGCACGATCCTGAGATGCACGCCTTGTTAGAGAAACTCTGGGGTGTGACAGAAGCAAAGTGGCTGAAGTATCCAGGTATCGAAGGTCCTGGCAAGGGCAAGCACGTTGTGTTGATTGCTGCGGAACAAGAGTATCGTAGCGAGCAATCGATGCCGATGCTGGCCAAGATCTTAAGCACGCATCATGGATTCGACTGCACAGTACTTTTCGGAGTGAATGAACACGGCGAAGTTGATCCGACGTTGCCGGTCTATCCTGAGAAGGGAAAAGAGGCGGAGTTCAAAGAACATCGCATTCCAGGCCTAGAACAACTCGCGTCCGCAGATTTAGTTATCTTCTGCACACGCTTGTTGACGCTGCCCAAGTCTGAGTTGGAGCAGATCGTGAGATATGTAGATTCAGGAAGGCCTATCATCGCACTTCGCACGGCGAATCATGGGTTTCGTGGTCCGCTACCTTACAAGATTGATGGCAAGCAAGTACGATGGGGCGAAGATATCCTTGGCGGGACCTTTCTAAATCATCACGGACGATGGCATGCGGATTCTACACGAGGCTTCTTCGATAAGGCTCAAACGCAACATCCGATCCTGTTAGGCGTTAACGACATTTGGGGTGACTCGGACGTGTATCGTACCTACAAAGAGGGCAGCAGCTTGCCGATGGATTGCATCGCTCTGGTATGGGGACAACCGCTGATGGGCCGCAAGCCTGATGACTTGCCAAATGAAAAACTTGAGCCACTGCCGGTGGCTTGGATAAAACCTTGGCAGACCAGTAATGGAGCTGCTGCTAGAGTTTTCCACTGTACGATGGGGAGTGCCAGCGACTTCAAGAATCCAGGGTTGCGCCGACTAGTCGTCAACGCGGGATACTGGTGCGTCGGACTAGAAGCCGCCATCTCGGCTACTCGTAGCGTTGATATTGTTGGCAGTTACGAACCACTGGAAAGCGGATTCAACTACCAAGAACTGGGCGTAAAGCCACGCCCCGTGAATTACTACAAATAGAACCTACTACTGTCGCCACCCTCGCCGTAGCCACCGTCGCCGTAGCCACCGTCGCCAGACGGTGGAGACTTTAACTGATTCCCCTACCGCTTGGCAGCGGTAGCTACGGTAGCCACCGTCGCCAGACGGTGGAAGCCAAACAACCGTAGCCAGACGCGAAGTAACTAGATCGGTAAATCCAAACATGATTAAGAACGTTGCCTGGACCTTAATGATGCTTGCCTGCTCTTCGGCATTGGCAGGTGATCCGGCGCTTCCAGGGCATCACCCACTCTCGCAGGTTCAAGCTGGCCGTTTGTTGATGGCAGAGCTACGATGTGCGGCGTGTCACAACGATGTTGCTCAGGAGAGTCGCTTTGAAAAGTTCGCTCCGAATTTGACTGAGGTTGGGGCACGCGTCACTCCCGATTTTCTGAGAAGCTATCTGGCTTCGCCATCGACGGCCCATCCCGGCACGACAATGCCAGACATGCTTGGCTCCAAGTCCGACGCCGAGAAACAGGCAATTGCCGAGTCGCTTACACACTTTTTGATCGCTCAGTCGCAACCTTCAAGCTCGGGAGTCACTGCCGAGTCGATCGATACAGAGCCGATCGATCGAAAGCTAGGAAACGAACTGTTCCATTCAATTGGTTGCGTTGCTTGCCACGGTGCCAAGGAACTTGTCCCAGAATCGCCAGAAGCCAGTCTTGAGGAAGAGGATGAAGAGGAGATTGATCCAGCAAGAGCAGCGAGGAAGGCGATCAAGGCATCGGCTATTGGTCTGGGCCATGTATCTGCCAAGTACACCACAAAGTCGTTGAGTGAGTTTCTGTTTCAGCCGCTTAAGGTTCGCAGCTCCGGACGCATGCCCGATATGAAGTTGACTCCCGCTGAATCGTTAGCTATCGCTGGCTATTTGATTGGTGAAGCAAAGCCAGTTGGAGAGACGTTCGCTCCAAAGGCCGAGCTAGTCGAAGAGGGCAGAAAGAACTTTCAAGCGTTGAACTGCGCTGCTTGCCACTCACTGGTTGGCATCGAAGCCGCGCCGATTGATAAAGCGTTGAAGGCCTTGAAGACTGCCGATTTGAGCCAAGGATGTTTGTCGATGTCCGCAGAGAGCAACCAAGGTTCAAAATCAAACACAAGTAGCCCACGTTTTCAACTCGACACAAACCAAGTTTCAGCGATTGCCGCTGCGATTCGAGCTGAACAAACAGTCGAATCCGACAAAGACCAACTGGCTATGACCTTAACGGCTTTCCGTTGTATCAACTGTCACATTCGCGATGACTACGGTGGAGTCCATGACGCTCACAACGCATTCTTTAAAGGCAGTCAACTCAATCTAGGTGACGACGGTCGCATTCCGCCACCGCTAACTTTATTGGGAGCGAAACTTCAATCAGCCTGGCTAAAGAAGGTGCTCTTCGATGGTGAAAGTGTGCGGCTGTATATGGCCACGCGCATGCCGCAGTATGGCGAGAACAATCTCTCGCATCTGCCTGGACTTTTCCGTCGACTCGATTCGTTGACTGCGCCCGAGATGAAGCTGCCTAATCCAGAGAGCCGTAGTGAAGAGGAAAAACAGCGTGAAAAACTGATGCGAGCCGCAGGGCGAGAATTACTTGGTGACAAAGGGGCCAATTGCGTTGCCTGCCACAACTTCAATGGAAAAGCAGCCAGTACCAATCAAGGGATCGACCTGTTGACCAGTAGCGAACGACTACAGCCGGAATTTTTCCATCGCTATTTGCAAAAGCCAAGTGCCTTCCGCCCGCGAACTGTGATGCCATCGGCTTGGCCTGACGGCGTAGCAGCGTTCACCACAATTTTGGATGGTGATACCAATCGTCAAATCGAAGCGATTTGGTACTACCTTTCGCTGGGAACTTCAGCCGCTGATCCATCAGGCGTGCGAGCCGTCGGTACGAAGCTTACAGTTGGCGACACCGCAGTCGTTCATCGTGGAAGAAGTAAAGTGGCTGGCTTTCGAGGCATCGCAGTTGGCTTGCCTGAAAAGCTAAGCTACGCCTTCAA
This sequence comes from uncultured Pirellulaceae bacterium, assembly GCA_964458685.1. Taxonomy (GTDB): domain Bacteria; phylum Planctomycetota; class Planctomycetia; order Pirellulales; family Pirellulaceae; genus Aureliella. The sequence goes on along the minus strand of CAYWNG010000081.1, from coordinate 9,256 downwards.
CGCGGAGACGGGAACGCTGTCAGCGATTTGGGAGGGCGAGTTCGCAAATGTCAATTGGAGCGGGCAAGGCTCGGGAGACTTCAACCCAGCCAGTCAATCGATCCAGTTGGCTCAGGATGTTTCCTTCGTATCGCTCGAAGATGATAACACGCCATGGCCGCTGTTGCCCGTGATGACCAAGGATCAGCCCGCCAATCCGAATCCTCTGTATCCCAAGAATGTCGGCTACCAATTCCGCGGTTATTTCTTCGACGAGTTGTTCGTTCCAACGTTTCAATATCGTAGTGGCAATATTGAGATTGAAGATCGAACATCTGCCAGCGGAAACGAAGGAAGCAGAGTGCTTCAAAGAGTTTTGAAGTTTGATTCGGCCGCACCACAGACAATTTGGTTTCGCGCGCTTGTTGGCGACATCAAGCAAGAGAGCGATCAAGTTTTTCGTATTGATCGCTTGCGAATAACCGTACCTCGAAGTGAGACTCGGTTGCGAGCTCTGCCTAACGATTCTAAGCAAGTCGAACTTCTTTTGCGGCTACAGATTCCACAAGGCAAATCCACACTGGAGTTAAAGTATGAACCGCTCAAGAAATAACTTGTCATTTCCAGTAGATGTAGCCATGGCCAGAAGCTCTTTTTCAATGGGAAGTTCAGTGCGATTCATTGCTTGTTTAGCTCTTGCACTCACTGCAATCATGTCCGCTTCGTTGCGAGCCGAAGATGTTGGCGAGCGATGGGGGACCGAGGAGCGCGAACGCGAGTTCTATCCGATCGTGAGCATCCCCTTGCCCAAAGATACCGTTATCGAAGCTGGTGCTTTTGCCGTTCTACCCGATGGACGTATAGCTGTGGGCACTCGACATGGTGAGATCTATTTCATTGATGGCGTCGACTTGCCCAAGCCGGTTCCCAAGTTTCATCGCTTCGCTTCAGGACTCGATGAGATCTTTGGGATGACCTGGAAGGACAATGGACTTCGTGTCACGCAGAGCTGTGAATTGACAGGAGTCCACGACTCCAATGGCGATGGTGTGGCGGATCGATTCGAGACGATTTCGGATGCTTGGGGATACGCGAACTACCATGAGTACGCATTCGGATCAAAGCTTGATCGCGATGGCAATCAGTTTGTGGCTTTAGGACTTTCCGCGTCCTACTACTCACATGCACTCAATCGCGGATTCATCATGAAGGTCGCGCCAGATGGAAAGACGACAGCGTTCGCCAGCGGTTTGCGCAGTCCCGGCGGCATTGGTTTCGACGAACACGATTCGCTCTTCTATATCGAAAGCCAAGGGCCATGGAATTGCTCCTGTAGCCTTAAGGCGGTTTCCCCCAATAGCTTTCATGGTCATCCTGCGAGCTTCAACTGGTATCCGTACTCGCCTGAACTAGGTGCGGCACCTGAGACGCCGAATTCGGGAAGTCGGATTGCGACAGAGAAGCATCGAGTGAAGCAGTTGGTTCCCTACGCGGTGATTTTCCCGTACATCCGTATGGGACGATCGATTACGGGCTTCAATGTCGATCGTACCGGAGGCAAGTTTGGTCCCTTTGAGAATCAATTGTTCTTGGGTGATTACACGCAATCGATTCTGATGCGTGCCACCACGGAACAGATCAACGGTGTTTGGCAAGGAGCCTGCTATCCATTCCGCGAAGGCCTTTCCACCGGCATCCTGAATGTCGAGTTCACATCGGGCGGTAACCTGCTATGTGGCGGAACCAATCGAGGCTGGCCTGTGCGCGGCATCAAGCCTTTCGCACTCGAACGCGTGGAGTGGAGCGGCAAGATGCCCTTCGAGATCAATCGTGTCACGATCAGACCCAACGGTTTTCATTTCACGTTTACGAAACCCGTGGAAATGGTTTCTGGAAATGCGAAGGCGTCCTACGCCATCTCATCATTCACTCATCCCTATCACGCTGGCTATGGTGGGCCAGAGATTGAAAAGCAAAGGCATGAAGTACAGTCTGTGACTCTTGCCGATGATGGGCTCTCTGCAACTGTTGCTCTCGAAAGCCTCCGACAAGGCTTTGTCTACGAGTTTGATCTCGCCGGAGTTCGTGCACGCGACGGAGAGGCTCTATTGCACCGTAATGCCTACTATACCGTCAACGAAGTTCCAAGCCGATGATCGTCGAATGGCGTTTGCGTTATCGGATTGTCGGTTCAGCTAAGGTTGCTTAGCATCCGAATGGACCTAAAATAGTCGAGTGAGTCCAAGGCCCACGCCTAACTTGCCGCTTAACATTCGACATTGCAAACAGTTCTCTTGAGTTCAGGTCAATCCATGAAGTTCATCTTGAGCTTAGCATTTCCTTTAGCCTGGATACTGGCCGGTTGCTCTGCGTCTCTGGCACAGGAAGCCAAACCCGACAACGCATTACCGGTGCTGCCTCGTCAATGGCTGGGTGTTTGGCGAGGCGAGGTCAAATCCGAAGGCCTCAACGGCAAAGTGGATACCTTTCAAATGGAGCTTGAGATTGGCGAGCACACCGACCCGCAGCGATTGAAATGGAAGATGACTTACGATGGAAGTCAAGGCAAGAGCGTACGTAACTACGAATTGGTGGCCAGCGATGTGGCTGCTGGCAAGTATGTGATTGACGAAGGCAATGGTATCAACATAGCAACATCGAAGATTGGCTCAGCTCTCTATTCCAACTTCTCAGTCGGCGGCCAAACGCTGACGACACGCTACGAACTGCTGGACGAAAAGCCATCTATCCTGACTTTTGAACTAGTTTCAGCGCCCAGTGAACCAGCCATCACTTCTCGAGTCGAGAACCTTGAGGTCTCTAGCTTACAGCCCAGCACGCGACAAACAGCAAGACTCAAGCAAGTTCCTGATGCCGCGAATACCACACCGTCAGCCCAGGTGACGCAAGATCGACGAACGGAGTGGGAGAAGTTGAAGACAGAGACCTTTCGCGGCAAACAGGATGATATCTACTTTGTTAACGATCGCATTGGTTGGTATGCCAACGGCGCAGGGAAGATTTACAAAACTACCGATGGCGGTTCTGCATGGCAAAAGCAACTAGACCAACCGGGCACTTACTTTCGGTGTCTTGCTTTTCTTGACGAGAATCACGGCTACGCCGGCAATATCGGTCCAGGGTACTTTCCGAATGTTAGTGACTCGTGTCCGCTCTACGAGACCAAAGATGGTGGAACAACTTGGCAGAAGGTGACAAGCATCGAAGGGCCGCCCGTTGTCGGCTTGTGCGCCTTGCAAGTGTTGCGAGAGGAGTTCATCAACGCAGGCAAGCTTGAAAGACGCACTCGTCTCATTGGCGTGGGAAGAGTGGGTGGACCGACAGCGATGATTGTTTCAGACGATCTTGGAGCGACATGGCAACAGATCGATATCTCGAAGCAAGCGGCCATGGCCTTCGATGTGCATTTCTTCAATCGTCGCGAGGGTTTCATCGCAGCCAGTACAGATGCCGATGTGGCTAACTCGAATGCACTGATCCTAAGGACGCAAGATGGCGGCGAGACGTGGACGAAGGTCTACGAATCGTCGAGACCTTACGAACTTACCTGGAAGATCTCATTTCCGACTCGCAAGGTTGGCTATGTCACGATTCAATCCTACAACCCAGATCCGAAAGTTGCCGAGCGATTTGTGGCTAAGTCGATCGATGGCGGCGAGTCGTGGAAAGAGATTCCGCTTGTCACCAACGCATCGGTTCGCGAATTTGGCATAGCCTTTCTCAACGAAACCACCGGTTGGGTCGGCGCGATGCCACACGGCTTTTTCACGTCGGATGGCGGCGACACCTGGGTCAAGGCCAACATCGGCAACGCCGTCAACAAGATTCGACTGATTCCCAGCGACCAACCTGGAAACAAAAAGACATGGGGCTATGCGATCGGAACCGAAGTCCATCGTCTAGAACTTCCCGAATAAGCGTATTTTGGACTGCGGCAGCCTGAAGCAATCTGCTGCCGCAGTCCAAGAGAATCTGTATCTTCGTACCCCCAATTCTCTTACCACCATTGCACGCACAATTTCTGACACATTAAAGTCCCGAAGTTGGTAAGAAAATGGGGGCAAGAAAATGCGAGTACGATTTCTGAATGCTCAATTCGCTACGGTTCCCAGCGAATCTTCTTGAAGCGTGATGAGACGGGTGGAAGGTCGTCGCGAGAAAACCATCTCAAGTTGGTTGCGGCCTTAAGCTTTGTGCCTTGCGCGAGATTGGAGTGTACGCAAAAGTAGTGGACTTTGTATTTTGTTACTGCGTGACGGACCGAGGCTAACTGCCGCTCGACTTGCACTCGGATGCCAAGACGCTGCGAAAACGTTTGCTCGATTTCATGACGTTCCGAAGCGTCCAACTTGAGCGACTTGCGAACGGCCACTTCAACCCAGGGCAGATCCCATAAGCCTTGCCACCATTGACTCGCATCATTTTGGCGAAGCAGAAGACGACCTTGCCGATCTTGGATGACAGCGCCGACATGCACTAAGGGTTCGGCTTTGGGCTTCTTTAGGACAAGTGGAATCTGCCCCTCTAAACCCAGCTCATGCGCGCGGCATTGCTTTTGGATCGGGCAGCTTTGGCAATCTGGATTTTGGGGCGTGCATATCAAACTGCCCAATTCCATCACGGCTTGATTGAGCTTGCCAGAGCCGTCGCCGGTCGGCAAGATCTCCTGAGCAAACTGCCATAGTTGATTCTGCACGGAGGAGAGATTGGTGGACTCTTGGATGGCCATGATTCGCGAAAACAAGCGGATCGTGTTAGCTTCCAAGATCGGCGCTGCCTGGTCGAAAGCGAACGAGGCAATCGCTCCGGCGGTGTAGCGTCCGATGCCGTTTAGTTGTTGTATCGCTTCCACCGATTCAGGAAACTGACCATCCATATCCTGGACGATCTGTTGAGCCGCAGCATGCAACGAACGCGCTCGTCGATAGTAGCCCAGGCCAGACCAATGCTCAAGCACATCTTCTTGCGGCGCTTGAGCTAACGATTCCACATCGGGAAATCGTTTGAGGAAGCGGTGGTAATAATCGATCACGGTTGCAACTTGAGTCTGTTGCAACATGATCTCGCTAACCCAAATGTGATATGGGTTCTTCGTGTCACGCCAAGGAAGTTGCCGGTGGTTTGCGGAGTACCATTTGAGTAAGCGTTGACGAAACGCGCGATACCAGGGGCTCGAAAAAATCATCGTTCGATTGTTGTCGCTAACTCTAGTTTTCCTCTTGAAGCTTGACTTTCACATCGAAACGCCGAGCCTTGATTTCATCGGGCGAAAACACATCGAGCACTCGTTCAACAGTAACTTCGATCGTATCGCCCGCTTCATGGTGTCCCAATTCGCGGCGGAGTTCGTCGAAGGTAGTGACTTCGACCGAGTTGATTGCCAAGATCCGATCTCGCATGCGAATGCCGGCTAGCGCGGCAGCAGAATTTACATTGACGCGGCCTACAATAGTACTGTTGGAAGAGCTGGAAATGCCCAAAAAGCCACCCGAGCCGCGAAAGACTTCGACACCCTGAAAGCTCTTTGCCAATCGGTCTCGGCCCTCTTGCGTGATCTTCGTTCCGTAGAGTCGAATCGAATCTCCAATCGGCAGTTGTTCAATGGCTGGCAGAAACGAGTCGTCGACATCCATGTAGGACAAGCCAAACTGTTCCAAGGATAAGAGATCGCTAAAGAGCATCAACTGCTCGCGGCTGACTTCGCAGCTTCTGAGTTTCAATCCTCGAAGCTGCTTCAGTGTACTCGACGCGATGATCGCTTCGGAGGTTATCTTGTTTCCGCGCAGATAGACAACCTGCACCGACTTTAGAAATCGAATCCACTTGAAGTCTTCGTCGGTTCCCGTGAACTGATCGTCGATGACTAAAGATAAGCGTTGTTGAGTAACGTCAATCTCTTTGCCATTGATGCTGAAGTTCTGCGGTCCAATGTAGGCACCGTTCTGCCGCAAGATTTCGACGGCCTTTTCCTCTTGAAGATCGGCGATGGAACTTAGGCAGTTCAAGGCCGATCTACCAATACCCGTCACGTCGTTGGCAATCTCTCTCAGCAACTCGATCGCTGAAGCACTAATGGTCAAGTCCGAATGCATGGCAAGACCACTGACCAAGTCGACAAGCTGCAAGCCAACAACGGTGTCAACATTGTCGATGTCCTCTCGAATCACTTCAAGCGATGCGATTGGGTGATGTTCAACGACGAACCTAGCAGTTTGGCGAACGCGATAGCTGGGATTGTTCAGCAGCTTGATCTGCTGGCGGACTAGGTCATTGGCTTTCGAATCAGATTGGCTGGAAACGGGGGCTACGGGATCATCGGCATGTGCAGGCGCAGCAGACATCCAAGCCCAGTTGAGAACAAGCAGTTGGATCGCAAGCGATAGACTTGCTAAGCCATAGCAGTTCGGCTGAATTGAAAATCGATGTTGAAACCGTTTCAAGCTAACCACCGAAGTCACGGACAATTCCTTCTTTATGCTAATAGCGATTCAACGTCAGATTCGCAACAGCATCGCAGCCTTAGGAGAATCTCTTAAGTTTTCTATCGAGAGTGGATCGTTCGATACCCAGAAGTTGAGCCGCTTTCGACTTATTTCCCTGGACATATTCTAGCATGCCCAATATGTGGGCTCGTTCAATTTCGTCTAGCGTTAGGGGGAGGAACGCAGGATTTACCTGACCAGCCGGTGTAATTGGCGTTGTTGGCAGAGTTTGAAAGCCTAAATCCTCCTCACCGATCGTGTTTTCCACCCCAAGAACCACCGCTCGTTCGATCACATTTCGCAATTCTCGGACGTTTCCCGGCCAGCGGTGGCGGACCAGTTGCTCCATAGCTTTGGGGTCAACACCAACAAGCCGACGTCGCGCATGCTGACGGAACATTCCCAAAAAGTGTTCGACAAGCGACGGAATGTCGTCGGGCCGCTCGCGAAGCGGAGGCATCGAGATCTCGACAACTCGCAAGCGGAAGTACAGATCGGACCGGAATAGTTTTTCACCAACGGCTTCTTCCAAGTCGCGATTGGTAGCGGCGATCACACGAACATCGGTGTGAATGGACGAGTTCCCACCAAGGCGCTCGAAGGGATGTCCTTCCAAGACTCGAAGAAACTTCGCTTGAAGCTCCTGCGGCATCTCTCCCACTTCGTCAAGAAATAGAGTTCCTCGATTAGCCGCTTCAAACTTTCCAATCTTGCGTTCGGTAGCGCCCGTGAATGCGCCTTTCTCATGTCCAAACAATTCGCTTTCAAGCAATGTTGGTGCCAGCGCGGCGCAGTTCAGGCAGACTAGCGGGCCGGACTTTCGAGAGCTTGATTGGTGGATAGCGCGGGCGACAAGCTCCTTGCCGACACCACTCTCGCCTCGAATGAGTACCGTTGCGTGAGACGGCGCAGCGCGCTGAATGGCCTGCTTGACCTTTTGCATCGGCGGCGAATTTCCAATCAGCTCGCTGCTCTGCGATAACTGTTGTTCCAGCAGTTCGGCCTTGCGACGCGAAGCATCTAAATCGCTGCTCAAACGTTGGTTTTCTCGCAATCTCCAAATTGCTAAGGCTAAGTTATCAGCGACTCCTACCGCTAAGTCTAACTCTTCAGCGGTCAACGCGCGTTGACCAGACTGCGAGCAGATGTGAATTAGTCCAATGACTTCGTCAACATCCTTAGTTCGAACTCGCAAGGGCGCGCAGAGATTACTATCAATCTCAAGTTGCCCCGAAACTCGTGCCACTGAAAGCTGTTGATCATCTTGAACGTTGCGAGCCAACACGGCTTGCTTCTCTGTAACAACAGTCCTCACTAAGAAGTCACTGACGCGATGGTAAGAACCGCCGGCTTCTTGTCGAGCGGCAAGCACGGCGAGCCTGAACTCAGCTTGTGAACCAATTGTTTGAGTGCGCACAGTTGTTGGTCGTAATTTTTCCGTATCCTTACTCGCGACCTTCTTCGTCTCGACATCTCCATTAGGTTCGTTGATTTCAACAGTTAGCACACCGCCAGCAGAAAGATTCAGCTCGGTAAGCAGCAAGTCCAAGGCGACTCCTGCGGCATCCTCTTCGGACTTGCACTGAACTAGATCGAACACAAGCTTGTAGAAAAAGCTCCAACGATCTTTGGAGCTTTGGCTTCGACGAAAGGCACTTGCATCAAGCTCTGTTGACCACTGTGAGTTCGACAGTCGATTGACAATCGCGCCGCGTTCATTGTCGACCGTGGCTTGGTTTTGATCACTAAGGCTCAGGGCACTTGCTGGGAACGCGCCAGCTAACTGGAACGTAAAGGTCATTCGACAACCGCCCACGGTGATCTCTTCACCGCCTACCAGCTTGTAGGGTTGATCAATAGTCTGGCCGTTAACTTGAGTGCCGTTACGAGAACCGAGGTCCTCGACCACCCACCCCCCTTTTTGCGAGCTAAGCTTGGAGTGATGTCGACTTACGCGCTCATCCTTGACCACAACTTGGTTTTCTGACGACCTGCCCACCAGAATGGGGCAGTCGGAAGACAGTCGTAGGACGTCGGTCCAACGGCTCCCCAATTGAATTATCAGATAAGCTTGCGAAGGTTCTTGAGTTGATTGTTGCATCAGAGGGAAACGCTAAGTACTTTAGAAATAGCTTTTCAACTATAGTTGAGTAACCAGCCAGCCTCACACTATACCCGGTAGGATGCGATCTGCATCCAGGGCAAGGTCCTGAAATCTTCTCTTGGAGATTGAGAATGATGATTTCCTATTTTACACCTCAACGACTGCTTGCAATCTTGGGCTTGCTCGTACTTGTTCCAGCCTCGACGGCCTCGGCACAGTTCGGGTTCGGGTTTAACCAAGGAGTTGTCGGTGGGGTGAAGGTCGATGCTGGCGGGGTAGTTCGCGAAGCATCTGTCGAAGAACAAGGCGAAGAGCTCCGCCAATTACGTGCTGCGATAAAGTCTCCAACGGGTCAGTTGGCTGACAAGACATCGCTGCGAATGATCTCGCTCAAGAAGTTGCAGCAAGCCATTCAACAAGCAGCTCAACAAGACAAGCCGCTTCCTGAAGAGGTCCTGTATCTAGCAGGTCTACAACGCATCGAGTATGTCTTTGCGTACCCCGAACAGAACGACATCGTTTTGGCCGGTCCTGCCGAGCCATGGACCGTGCGCGATGACTCGAGCGTGGTTGGCAAGAGCAGTGGCCGTCCAGTCATGCGCTTGGAAGATCTTTTAGTCGCACTGCGAACTGCTGATCAAGCTCAACAAGAAGTCATCAGCGTTTCGAT
>CAYWNG010000080.1:0-16288 GCA_964458685.1 uncultured Pirellulaceae bacterium | reverse complement strand
CAGATCGATCCTTTCCCAAATCGACTTTTTAGTTTCGCGATCGACGATATGAGCGATCAAGCAATCGGAGATCGCTTGCCCTTTCTTGGCGCCACTTTCGCTGGCGACTGGTTCTGCAGCGGGTTCAGTCTTGCTTACAGGGGGAACAAACCAAACTGGCCGACGATCAGATTCGATGCTCAGATCATTCATGCGCGCGATGGGTACGAGCGTGCCGATTTGCGTAACTAGCTCGGAGGACAGATTTGAATCGATCCAGCCACCGGGAAGGCTGGCATCGTTAGGATTCTTGCAGCCAAAAATTTCGACATCCACGTTTCGAATTTTGTTGCCTTGATTGACCACCCCTAATCGAACCTCGGTTGAACGATTGGGATTTAGATTTAGTCGAATTCCGTCGCTGGATTGCGACCAATTGCTGGCATTGGAATCAACGATCAGCGAAACAGTATCGGATGCTGGCAAAAATACGTTCGCATCTGCTCGGAGATACGATTTTGATGAAACCAGTTTGCAGGATAACTTGGTTTGCGACGGGCCTCGCCGCAGCCGGCGAATCCGATAGCGCACCAGTTGTTCTTGCCCGGATGCAAGTGAAAAGCTGGGAATGGCAACGCTGGAGAAAGGGCGAGCGGGATACCGAAGAGCTTCGACGACTCGCTCTCGGTCTTGGCGAGCAACATCGAGCTCAGGATTGGCGACATCCGTTTGTGCCGACGCTGTCAACGCAGCAACACGAGCATCGATCTTTTCCAACTGAAGTAACAATCGCTGTACGGCATCCAAACGCAGCACACCTGGAACATTCGGGTCCAATTGAACTTCAATGAGTGTGGGGTCATAGTCGAGAAGTAACCAAGCTTGTTCTACACTTTCGCCTCGATTGCGGAAGTAGAATTCGCCGGTTGCTTCTGCCGCGGTCTCCAAGTGCAAATCGGCTATGCTTCGTATCTCGATCGGCACGAAGCGGCGATCGTTTGAAACTGGTTTTTGGAAATAAGTCTGATTGAAGAGATCGATCCTAGTCCGTGATGTTTCGAGCATTGTCCGTTCGTCAGCTAATGCATCATCAATTGCTCGCACGCACTGCTGCCGATAGCGCTCGAGACAAAGAGCTAACTGCGACTTCAATAAAGTCTCCATGGTACGCTGGGCAAGCTTGCCGTCTCCTCGATAGCCTTGCAATCGAATGGCGACCTCTTCGCGTCGGAGTCGTCGGAGGTCGCGTTGGAGTTGGCTTACCCATGGATCAACAGCCTCGCCCTGAGGTTGATCAACCGTTGATGTGCCGGTTGGCTGGTTCCATTTTTGCAGCACCTCTAGCTCTTGAGCCCATTTGGATCGCGATGAATTACCGCTTGAAACTGAAACAGGACGAAGGGGGAGGGCACTGTTGTCAGATCGTCGCGTAAAAACCTGTTGATCGATCTTGAGAACTTTTGTGCGATCAGCCGTTCGATTCAGAGGGGTCGCTAGCAGTGCATCGTACACCCAGGCCTCGCGGGCCGGATCGGCAATTTCGCCTTCGACCAAAAGACTGGAGTAACGGGACCAAGACAAGCGAATCTGATCCATTGCCGCAGTAACTACCTGACGTTTAAGATGGACTTCATCGGGTGAGGCATGTTCTAAAGACAAGAGCATTTCGGTTAGCTCGTTCAGTGCCTGTGTAAACTGCGCGAGCAATTGAATATCCACAGGATTGCCAAGTCGTTGCTGTAGGATCTCGTTCCATTGCTGCAACGCAGGCAATTGCATCAGGGCGTCATTGCGAGTTTGAACTGCCTGCAAGATACTGCGTTGTGAAAGTGATGCGTGTTCAAAATCCTGAGTCGCAAGTCCGATCAGCTCTTCGCAACGAGCACTCCAGTTATCACCGATTTGATCCACCGCACATCGAAGGGCTTCGGTCCAGTTACGATGCGCGCTATCTAGATCTGCGGACACAACATGGTTGGTGCTCATCGGGTCGAACGATTGCCGTTCCCATTTTCTGAGGAACGATAACAAACTTCGGCAAAGGGACCACGATCGATCTGCCATTCGACTTAACATCGTTGCAATCTGGAATTCGCGGTACTGACTGGCCATGCCTTCAGGAACTTGCTCTAGCCATTTCTGAAACAGAACTGGATCAGAGGACTGAATGGCTTCATCAAACAATTTGGCCTGGGCGATCCATGGATACTCGGTGCGATCCTTGGCCAACTTGGCAAACTGTTCCGCCATGCCGATACTGAGGATTGGTACATTAGGTGTTGGCAGATTAGGAAGTTGATCGGTAACCGCAATGACACGATCCCCCAAGGCCGGATTGCCAGTAGTGATGGCCTGATTCAACCCGAGCAAAGTCGCAAACAAATCAAGCTTTAACTGCTGAGGATCAGAGTACGCATTTGAACGAACCGCAGTTTCAAGCGAATGGATGTGAGCAATTAGTGATTGCCAAGCTACGGGTGACAGATCGCTTACACGTAATTCGGCCCCATTGCTTGTTTCGAGAAAGGCACAGAATTCCCACATCAATTGCACATTGGTCAATAGGTTTGCATCCTGGACCTTGAGTCGATTTAGATTGGGCGGCCCTTCATTGGAAGCGGACTCAGTCGTCTTAGGAGAATCTTCCGATCCCTCCGTAGCAGTTGGTGTGGGTGCCTTGGGATTGTCCTCAGGGATGATCGAGCTTCGGATGCGGGCTGCAAGCGAGGCGGGAAGGATACTAAGAGTTTCGTCGACTCGTTCCTCGAATCTCTCGTTGATATTATGCGATTTGCTGGCTTGGATGTTCTTCATCCAATTCTTAAGTTGCTGCGAGTTGCTGTCGTCGGGGTCAGCCTCCGCAGCAATCTCCGACTGTATTGGCAATTCAGGGTCATCCTGTTTTTGCCAGGCAAGTGAATTAGCCAAACCCTTTCGAGTTGAAGGAACACTGGCGACCAATTCGGAACCAAACTGCTTCAACAGTGCAGGGCCATCTCCCAACAAGACTGGCGATTGGCTTGCGTTGCCATCCGACTCTTGTTGTACGATCGCATTAGTTGTTTTGGTCACGTATTCATAGAATTCTTGAAAACGAATGACGTTGTCGTTGTCACTATCCGCTGCGCCCAACAAACCAGAGGTTGCTGATTGGGCAAAGGCCGTACCCTGCAAACGCCAGGAAGCAAACGAAGATTCGCCTTGGGAATGGGAGAGTATCACCAAAACTTGCGATTGTGATTGATTCTTGATAGTGGCATTAAATGCCTGCACCAGTTCGTCCGTGTCACCAAGGCTTCGAAACTCGGAGTCTGCGTATTGTGTTTCCAGCAGAACAATCGCGAGTTGGACCTGAAGTAAGCTCAGTCTCCCCAAAAGCTCGGCAAAGTCGATGTAGTTAGCATTGGGTTTGTTGGGATCGTATTCGCGGCAATACAGTACCGGTTTGCCATTTCGCAATCCGGCATGGAAGCTGGAGTAGATCAGCAGCACGTTGCTGGAAGAATTGATGTTCTTTACGCAGCGGGTGATCAGGCTGTTCAGGTCCTCGGAATTGGAAGCGAGAACATATTTGTCCTGAAACTCGTTCTCATTCATTTCACCGCTGATCGATAGATAGCGGATCGCGTCTTCCTGGAAAAAGGGAATTGGGGCTACGCCAGTTGCTCCATAGTCTGCTCCCGTGAAAAACATGAAATGAATGTTGGGATGAAGCAATGGTGTAATCAAGAGGAACAAAAAATAGATCACACCGCCAGTCAGCGCCGTTGTGAATATGGCCCGACCAATCCAGCGAATTTTGACTTCGGGCGAATTCCGCTGAGTCTCAGACGCTTTCCAGCTCTCGCGCAGGCCATTGCTGACGATGGGTTTCGACACTATTGAGCCTCCGTATGCTCAAGAGGATCGATCGAAGCCGGAGCCTCATCCAGGATCGCCTTGAATGATTTGGTGCTGCCGCTAGGTGTCGGAGTTGCCATTACGCTTAGCAAGGCCGCATGGACACATCTAGCTGTCGCGCGCGGGTCGGGCGGAACGGGTTCGAAGCTAGGCGGAGTCATGCTACCTCCGCTCCAACCAACTGCGAGGGCAACTGAAGCTCCGACGCCGGAGAACTTTAGTTTTTCTGCTGCGCTTAAGGCCTGCAATCGCAACTCTTCAGTTGGCTGCTCCGACCACTTAGCGGCTAATTCAAAGGCTGCAGTTTGTTTGGAGTTCAAATTCAACTCTGGCATGTAACGATGAATGGTCTTGCATGCCCAAGTGACAGCATCTACTTTTTTCGAATGAAAGGCTCGCCACAAAATAGCATCGGACCACATCTCGGCGGTCTGAAGCTCTGCACCAAACGGCTCATAGGCCGTAAAGCTGGCTGCTAGATCAATGGCCTTTTCTGTCAGTTCTAGATATTCGGCTCGCGCGGCTACGTCGACAGAAACAACTGTATTTGCCTCCGGCAAACCTGCACTGGCCGGTTCGTTGTTTCCAGGTTCTTGCGTAATGGAGATTTCAAATACGAATTCTGAATTGCCTGCTCGCACAACGTCTCGGTCACGCAGTTCCGTTTCGGTAACTTCCTGCTGTCCGATAGAGACTTTGCTGGATGCATTCAACTGAACGCGGTTGGAACGGCAATCGACTTCGAAATGTACTTCATCCAATGAATCGTCATCGGGAATCGGAAAGTCGGCCCAATCGCTGCGTCCGAACTTGGCGACTTGCCCGGCTCGCAAAATCATGCGTCGACCACGGGCCGGACCTGACTTGATCAAAATGGAAACTCGCATCTTCCTGCCTGGATTTCCTTCTGGAGTTCCTCAATCAGTTGATCTTGACGATGCCAGCCTTGAGTTCCAGCATAGCGCCGCCATCGACTGTTCCCTGCGCGCCTTTGACACTTACAGGGCCATTGGCTTTGATATTGATCGATACGGATTCGATATTGATCGAATCGGGTGTGATCTCAATTTTGCTTGCACCAACTTTAAGAGTGATACTTTTAGCGGCTTCGATCGTGCATTCACCGGCGGCCAGCTTGACCGTCATGTTTCCCTTGGTGATATCTAGCGTGTCGGAACCTTCACTAATCAGAGTTTTTCGGTTGCCTTTTTTAAGAGTTTCCGTTTGATCTTTTTGAATAGTGATGGTTTGGCAGCCACCGCTCTTTTTGTCATCTAAACCGACTTCTAGAATCTGATTACCAAAAATTTTGATCGTTTGATCACCGCCCTCTTTCTTTTCGAACCCAACATTCAATGTGTCATTGTTTTCGACGACACGAACGAAATCCCTCTCTGCATGAAAGTAGATTTTTTCCTTGTCTTTTTCGTCGTCAAAACGCAATTCGTTGAAGGTTTCCGTGGAGCCTTTTTTGGTCGAACGGGAACGCACGCCGCTGGAATAGGCCTGCTCTGGAAGGTTGAACGGTGTGGCTTGCACGCCGTTATAAACACTGCCAACGACTATAGGTTGGTCGGGATCACCGTGAATGAACTGAACTATGACTTCTTGCCCGATGCGTGGTATATGCATCGCGCCCCAGGCATTACCGGCCCATGGTTGCATGACTCGGACCCAGCATGAACTGTTTTCATCTTTTTTGCCCAGGCGGTCCCAGTGAAACTGAACTTTGATTCTGCCGAGTTTCTCGGTCCAGATCTCTTCGCCCTTCTTCCCGACGACCACGGCTGTGTGAGGACCTCCCATATCCGGCCAGGGAGTTGCTCTTGGCAGGCGGAAGTTGGATTTTGCCTTGATGGCGTGAACTGATATTTCGAAAGTGTTGTCAGATTTTTTGCGAAAGGATGCCAGCTCGGCAGCGACGACGTCGGTCTCGCGACGCGTGATCATGTACTCGTCGTTGAAGGCTTTTGTATTGTGGTCCGTGAGCTTGAATTTTCTGCCGACATCCAAGCGGGCGCAAGATCCCTGACCCTCGAAATGCGAAAAAGCCGTGTCGTAGGCTTCGTTGCGCAGGCGAACTTCCGAGTTGCCGTCAGCAATGACCTTGTGGCTACCTGGATAGTCATAAACTTCGAGATCGGCATGGGGATGTGTACGCGAGCCGCTTAGCTTGACTCGCAAATCAGTGTCCGGTTTGTTGTAGTCGTAGTTGGACAGTTCGACCTTCCCTGGCTGCATATCGACCACGCGTTCCCACTCGTAGATATGCTCGCTCTTGCTAAGCATGCTGCTCTTTTGGAGGAATGGAACTTCGCTTTTTCCCTCGATTGGAGAGTGGCAACTGGAGCCGTCGCACAGCACGAGGATGTGCTTATTGGCCTCGAACTTGAAGTAGTAGTAGATCCCTTCGCGCTCCATCAAGCGATGAAGTAATTGATAGTCGGACTCTCGGTACTGTATACAGAACTCTACTGGGTTGTACTGATTCTTGAGCTGGGACTCGATGTCACTGAAGCTATGCTTTTGCTTCAGCACCTCTTCGATGATCTTGGGGACCGTCATATTCTGAAACACATGACAATCGCGAGTGTGTCTTAGCAGCCAGAGGTGTGGGCGAAGCACAGCCCGGTAGCGGTGTTTTTTGTTTTTGCTACCGACATACCAGAAATTGCTTACAACACCATGGTAGTGACTCTGGACAGATGAATTGGTATTAGTCGGCTTTTTCAGGGAAACCCCCGCCAATTGGCCAAGCATGTCCTCAACCGAAATATCTGGAATTTCAGAGATGAAATCTAGACGTATATCAAAAGGTTGGCCGATCTCCTCGATCGCCCGCATCTTATAGAAATGGCCTTTGTTCTTGAACGCGCCGTTCAGCTCATGTTTGGGTGAGTCGTCCTTACTGCTGGAGGCATTCGGAGTGTTCATTCGTCGACTTTCAACCTTTATGACTGTTGTAGACTATTGCACCAGGGAGGGTCGCAAGAGGGTGTTTGGGAAGCGGCTGAAACGTTGCTGATAAGTCAGTATCATCGTAACCAGCCATCTTGGTTGGACGGCCGAGACCTACTCGTCGCGTCGCTTAGCCCCTTTTCGCATCGATTTGAGGCGAGCTCCGCTTTTGGCAAACGCATTGCGGCGATTGTCGAAAACATCCTTCTTTCGTTGCAGTTGGGTTCGCTTTAGATTGATCTGCTCGCGGATACCGCGCAAGAAACCGAGGCCGGGAATATCCTGGAGTTCCCAGAAGATCTCTTCAAGAAAATCGATCATTGCTGTATCCGTAAGTCCAAGCCAAAATCAAAACACCCGACTTTTCAGCGCATAACGGCTTTGTTGCTAACGGTCATCGAAGTCTCAGGTTTGACCCTTCCGCCCAACAACTCAACCTAGCCCGCCGGACTTTCCAATTCGCTAATCTCAACGAGAATCGTTGAGGTCCACTAGTCTATCACAAATCCAGACTTTATCATCGTCTCGAACCATCTAAAGCTCAATTCTATCCGTCGAAAATCCAAACCATGCAGGAGCCATCCAGCCAGCGAGAACTGCTTGTCCAGCAAATCGAGGCCGAACCGAACAATCCACGCCATCATTTCATGCTGGGGCTTAGCTACTCCGAGTCGAACCAATGGTCTTGTGCCATTGATTCCTTTCGACGGGTGATTGAATTGGCCCCAGAGGTCGAAGCTGCGCACTTCAATTTGGGAAATGCATGCTTTGAACTGCAGCGGTTCTCAGAGGCTGTCGAGGCCTACGCTCGAGCGATGCAAATCTGCCCCGAGTGGGAGACGCAGCGCAACATTGGTAAAGCGCTAGCAGCCAATGCCCAGTGGGATCAAGCCATTAACCAGTTCCAGCAGTCCCTCCAGCACCCTCAACTGTCCGCCGAACAACGCGCCACGAACTTACGGGATCTTGGGTTTGCTACAGTGCAGTCCGGGGATTGGCATGCCGCTTATCAGTTTTTTGATCGCGCTCATACCGAATGCCCCTCCGATCGCAGTTGGGAGTGTCGTCTGCTGGCGCTCCAGTCCGTGGTTCCAGGTACCGAAGTTCTTCGCCAATTGGGCTCGCAAACAACTGGCAAAACAACAACGCGAATGGTTATCGAAGAAGCGCGCGCGTTGCAGGGGCAACACCAACATCGGCTAGCTCTGGAAAGACTGGTTGAAAACACCCAAAATGCGACCGAACCTTCGATCCTGTTCGAATCGCTGGCTGAGGTACACTTTCGGCAAGGACATTTGAGCGAAGCTCTGGGCTGTATGCACAACTTGATTTCAGAGCATCCTGGCACATTGTCGTGGCTCAGCACGTGGGTCTATCTACTGACCTACGGAAGCAAGGTCACTCCAAAACGCATCTATGAAAACGCGCGACGATGGTATGAAAAGATTGTCGAGCAAAAGCCCAAGAACTCGATGCCAATCGAAGCGATGCAGATCGCTACACCGCGGCGTGCAAACTTTGGGATTCTAGTAAACGCTAATTCTCATTCGGTCGTGTCGCTACAGATTCTCCCATGGCTACGTCATCGCCAGCGTGATTCCATGCAAATCACATTGTTGTGGGATCATTGGGGAGACTGTCCGTGGGCTCATGAGCTGCGTGGGTTGGTAGATCATTGGCGACCAATTGCAATGTGGACCGAAGTGGGTCTGGCAAATTGGCTCCAACAAAACGAGATCTCGGTCTTAGTGGATACAGTTGGACATGGTCCTGGTAGCCGCTTGTCGCTGCCCTCACTTTGTCCAACGTGCTCACACCTAGTTTGGAACTACCAATTTCAAACTTCGGGATCCGATGATGTGGACTTCGTTGTCTATGACCGAGAGATCGCCAAGTTGATCGACCAACAATTCGTTAGCGAGCGAATCGTCAGCCCGCTTGGTCCTGTTTGGTGCGCTACCAAACACACGGCTCTTGAACGTACTCCGGCTGAACGAGTACAACGACGTCCAGGGCCTGTTCGCTTCGGCTTTGTTGGTGCATTGTCACACGTTAGTCCCGAGTCGATCGATCTGTGGACGATGGTTTTGCAAGCTGTCCCCGGTTCGATGCTGATTGCCCGAACTGATGAATGGGAGTGCAGCTCTTTGCGCGCCGAATTGATGGCAGCCTTTGCCAGACGTGGAATCGAAAGCGATCGTATCCTTTGTGAATCCTCGCTTGGAAAGCAGACAGCCGCCCAGCGCCTTGAAGATGTCGACGTCTTTTTGGATACCGCCGCCTGCAACTCTTTGATAGGGATCTTGGATGCGTTGGCCATGGGGATACCGGTTGTGTCGCTATCGGGCCAACGCCCTCCTGAATTGATTTCTCGTGCGATTCAGGAGCACTGTGTGAATTGCATTACGTGCGCTCAATCACAGCAGCACTTTATCCAAGCGGCGGTTGAAGTTGCCCAACGCGTAACGATGGCAGTTGAAGAAACTTTGATGCGGCAAACAGAGTTCTTGGAATCGCCATTTTGCAGTCCAGAGAATTACGCGGGCTCGATTGACCAGTTGCTGATTTCCTTACTCGAACCTACGCAAAGAACTTGAGTTCATCATGAACGAACCCAATATTCAGAATCTATTTAAAACGATCAGCTTGCATCAGGTTCGCCAATATCTAACTGGGCTCGGCTGGCACGAAAAAGAGACAGAAGTACGTAGGCAGTTTGAAAAGCTTGACCCGGAAACGCAGTCGATGCGAGTCTTGATCCTACCATTGCAGGAGTCGCATCCGCGCTTTCGATCGATGATTCCTAATATCGTCTTTTCTTTGGCTGTGGAACATCAACGGGAAGCGATGGACATTGCTCTAGAGATTTCCAAGATTCAAAATCCCGAACCGAACTCGCAAGTTACAGCGAGCCAGCTCGCTCCAACCGCTCAAGCCTCAACTGCTCAAGCCTCAACTGCTCAAGCTCCTGCGCGGCCTTGCCACCTGGAAATTACCAATACATGTTCCAATTCCATTGAGGTGTTTCTAACGGGGGAACGCCCCATCAGCGTTGCTCCGCGTGAGGCGGTGTTTCTAGCTCTGGTGCCTGGTTCTCATTCAATTGCATTTGAAACGCAATCAGATTTACGACTCGATACCTCAAGTCACACGGTGATTTCTCAAGCCTGGGGGTTCCCTAGCGGAGCTATCTCACTGGACAATCCTGAGGAGATTGCGGACCACTTGCTAAGCAGCTTTGATCATTGGAGTACCAGCCAAACGACAGGCCAAACGACAGGCCAAACGTTAAAGGCCGAATTGCTGGGGTTGGCGGATCGATACCTGTTTTCGATCGATGGAATTGAAAGTAGTCCGTCTGACCCAAGCGGGCTGCTGAGGGGTGTGGCTGTGTTGCTGGTTTCGATTAGTAAGAAACTGGAAAAGGGCCCGCAATCGGCAAGGCAGATGTTTCGTCTTTGTCGAACTCTACTGCGACCGTTTCGATACACGTTTCCGATAAACCACCTGTTACCCGATCAGCTTTGGATTACTCTATGCGAGGATGATGCAGGGGCGCCGAGAAACAGCGTTCAGCTCCTTCAACGAACCATCGTTCGTTGGTAAACTTGGCTCGTTTTTCACGATTTACATTTTCTTTGGTTTTCTCACGGCAAGGTGTCTCTTGGTAGAGTTCGCGAAAAAGCTGACGACGTCCAATCGTTTCAATCAAGCAATTCTTGGACTTATTGTTCTCTCGGGCGTGTTGGTCGGCTTGGAGACCTATCCGCAGTTTTCAGATGAGACAGCTTTAGGCCGAGCTCTCTCTCTAGTTCAGAACATCATCTTGATCTGCTTTGTCATAGAGATCTTGATCAAGATTGTCGCTTGCGGAAAAAAACCTTGGAAATACTTCTCCGAAGGCTGGAACGTCTTTGACTTTTTGATTGTGTTGATATGCGTTCTGCAACCTTATTCGCAGTCTGCATCGGTCGTTCGTTTGGCGCGTATCTTGAGAGCCTTGCGTACGATCACAGTCTTGCCTCGATTGCGTTTGTTGGTCAGCGCGCTGCTTCGATCCATCCCTTCGCTGGGGTATATCGGGATCTTACTCGGGTTGCACTTCTACATCTATTCCGTGATCGGCACGGTAGCTTTTGGCAACAACGACCCCGTTCGATTCGGATCACTCCACAAGACTGCCACAACTCTATTTCAGGTATTGACTCTAGAGGGTTGGAATGACGTTCGGGACACTCAGGTTATGGGATCAGATGTGACCTATGACGAACCATGGAAAGAGCTGGCGGGAGCAGATCGAAAATCGGAAGCCGCACCCGTCGCGGCGACGATCTATTTCACTTCGTTCATTCTGTTGGGAACAATGATCATGCTCAATCTGTTTACGGGCGTGATCATAAGTAGCATGGAGGAAGCCCAGGGAGAGACGGCTGCAGGAACGAGAGAAGAGCAATTGCAGGAGAGAGGCTATCTAACACTGCATGAGGAACTCGCGCTCCTACACCAGCAACTGCAGAGTATGTCAGAACAGATCCAGCGCATACAGCAGAAGCCGCCGCAAGAGTAGACTTGCGGCGACAACGGTAATTCACGTTTTTGCCACCGAATTTCTAAGGCAAGAATTGATCAAACGTGTCATACATGTTGGTCAAGTCTTTTTCTTTCAACTTGGTCGGGTTCTTTCTGTAAACCACTCCAAGAAAATCGACAATATTATCCAGTTCGGTTTCCCAGTTCTTGATTTGGGTTTCGGCTGACTTGGTCATCTCACCTTGCTCATTCTTGAATTTAATGAACTTGGCGAATGCCTTCTTGACTTTGTCTGCTGCAACAAGAACGCTACCAAGGGCCTTTTCTCCTTGATCGGCGTCCCACTTTTTCAGGGATTTCTGAAGTCGCACTAAGGAAGGGCCGACATCGGCCTTTTTGAACATTGGGGACTTGGTTAACCCATTGTCGGTCTTGAATTCTCTCCAACGTCTTCTTGTCAGGGTGAATCTTGGCATGGTGGCTCCTTCAATAGAATTAGGACCAGTCTAGAGCTAGACCAGTCAACGTTTCAAAAAAGGTATTGTGCCACAAACCGGTATCAAATTCGAGGCATGATAGCGGATTTTGGCTACAGGGTATCAAAAGCGATCGTTGCGATAGTCGCTTTTTTATTGCCCTGGCTTGTCGGCTGGCAGCGGAACAGCGGGTTCCTGAATGGAATCGGTGAAATTGCTGGGAGGATCTTGGATTGTCGGTGCTATTGTTGGCTCCCTGTATGGCTCTGAGGCTGGCTCAGTCGCAGTAACCTCTGATGCTGCGTCGTTCGTGCTCCAGACAGTTCCGTCGGTTCCTGAGAAACGTTTGGCACGCCTGGAAATGGCCCGGTCGACAAAGGCGATGTTGTTGTACTCGAACAAGGTTCCCTTTTCGTAGTGCACGTTCTTGAGCGAGATCATGTAGCGGACATGAGCTTCAAAAAATGCCGTGTCAGCTTGGGAAACTCGGTTTTGGGCATCGAGCATTTCGTTGGTGTTTACACGACTTTGGTTTTCCTCCAGCGAGCGCAGAATAGCCAGTTGCTCGTGTGCTGCAGCCCTCTGGTTCATTGCAACCATGGCGACCTCATACGCTCGAATCGATCCGGCATAGGCATTGCTCAAGTCATGCAGTATGCGTCGCTCTTTATGGAGCAAAACATCGTGGTCTCGCGCCAACTTGATCTTGGCGTTCCGCATGTTGTTATGCGCGCGGCGAAATCCAACTGGAAAACCTATTTCGGCACCAAATTGCCACTCCTGATATTGTCCACTAGCCATGCTTCCCACAGCGTTGTCAAAACGAATGGTGTTCATGTCCCACAGTTCTTTTCCTAGCCCTCGAATGCGGTACTGAGAGAGTAGATCGATTTGTGGTAGAAGCGCGTTTCGACTGGCAATCAACTCCAACTGAGATCGAGCGATCTGCAAGTTTTGCTTCCGTAATTCCGGTCGTAAATCGATCGCATCACTGGCGATCTCCTGCCAGTCGAAAATGACATTGACTAGCACAGGATCGTGGGATGGACGTAGCATCCGGTCGTCATTGATGGGCAAGTTCATCAGCAATCGCAGTCGCCGCTCCGCAATATGGACGCCTTCCACAGCGCGAAAACTGCCCCCGCTAGTTCCGTTGTTGGAGCGTGTTCCTTCGGCATCTTTACCCGAAAGCGCATCCAGTACTTGAGCTTGAAAACGGTAATACTGCTCGCGAGCTCGTGATTCCTTTTCGCCAGATTCAGCCATCTTTTCTCGCAGCACTTGCTCGACTCGCCAAGTATTCAGGGCTGCATCCCGCGCCGCTATCTTGGCTTCGAGATTTCGATAAGCGAAATAAAGATCCCAATAGGCGTTCTCGACGTCGCTCACTAACTCACGCATGGCCATTTCGAAATCAACGATGCTCGAATCCTTGTTGACCCGCGCAATCAGGACACCGTTGTAGGTGCCCGGCTGAGCCTTGGGGCCGGCGATCCGGTTGAAGTCCAGTCCACCACCGCGAGCCAAGGGATGCCTAAAGCCCAATTCAATGTTGGTTTGCCAGTAGCTCCGAAACAAGTTGCCGGGAGCATTGTTGGCGTCGTAGAGCGTGTTTTGCCTGAGGTATAGATCGGAACCGTATGCCGTAGTCTTGGTCAGCTCATGTTGAAAGGTCAGCAAGTCTTGTTGCAATTCGTTGCCGCCGCCGCCCAATAGTCGGTTGTTGATCGGATAGTCGTTCTTATTGAGATAGAACCGTGAGTTCGCCTGAGCATCGAACGCGGCCAACGCAGACTCGACGCCCAAACGGGGGTCGGTAGCCTGAATCGATGGCTCGTGAATCGAAGCTATGCCGCTGGTCGATTTCAAAACCGCGCCGCCTAGGTCCTGCAAAATCTTCGATCGTTCAACGGCAATCTGCACTGCTTCGGCTGGGGTGATCAGCCAAGGCTCTTTGGACGGGTTTCGCAAACTGAGCGGCTCTATGAAGTTCTCGGAATACGTTAAGTTATCGCCTGAGACCTCGCTGAGCTCTTTAGGTAACTCTAGGTTGGGTTGAAACATCCCAACGGAGCGATCCAGCACAACATGGCGCGCAACCCTACCGCCGCATCCGAGCAAGACGAACGACAGGAGAAGGTACGCAATAAAGGGTTGCTTCGGATGCCTAAGCATGGCCTTCATCAAAATGTTTAGCCTTGTGCTAACGATTCACAATCATCTACATTTACTCGGTTATCGGGCATGTAAGCCGCCCAGATTAAGCGATACAATCGTTAAACTCGCGGATTGCATCATGTTGCCTGCACAATTGATCTCGATTACGGAGTCTAGGGGTGATGGGCAATTCAGGGTGGAGCGGTAGGTGGCAATGCCGGAAGATATAGACGCAAGGCTCGACGAGCTTGCGGAGTTTGCCCAAACATGCAGTGACCCTCGCGGTTTTTTCGAAGCCGTTTTGCGGACTTTGTTTGACAATACTTCGATTCTTGCTGGGGCCGTTTGGAGCGTCGACCAAGGTGTCTACCGCTTGCGACATCAGTCGGGTTTGGTTGAGATGGGAATCGGCAACGATACGTACCTCCAATGCTTGCATGAAGACTCTCTTGCCGCAGTTTGCAACACGCCCGAAGCATATCGCGTAGAAAAGGATGGGTCTCAGAATCGGTCCTTTTACTTTCAAGCTAGCAAAGACACTCTAGGCGTCCACCTCGTTTTGGAAGCTGTTGCATCGGTTGCAGCCAATAACGACGATCGGATGCGAGGCTTGATGGCAGCTTTGGCTGAAATCGCTCGCGACTTCAGCAACACTCAACGCACTCGTGAGCTACTCTCCAAATCCGAATCGCTGGAGCGGGGCCAATCTGCACTGTTGCATCTCTATCAAGGACGCTCGCTCGAGGAAACGGCATACCATGTCGCCAACGAATTAGCCAACGCCCTAGAGCTCGACCGGGTCACTGTGACGCACTTCTCCAATCGCCGATCGAAAGTCGTGGCTGTTAGCGGGGTCGCCAAGCCGGAATCGCGAGCAACTCAAATTCGAAATCTTGAATCGCTCACCCAATTTGCTTGCGAGACGAAATCCAAACTACAGTATCCCCTCGCCGCGGATTCCAACGAGTTAGATCAGCAAGTGATGGACGATTATGTCGATGCTGCGCAGGTGGAATGGGTGCGAGTTGAGCCATGCATGCGACCAAAACGAGAGGCGGTTCGAGAGGGCCGCGACGATTTCTGTTTTGGAGCTATCGTGCTCGAACACATTTCCCCAGGCTATCGAACTTTCGAGAGTAACTTGGAAGCGATGCTGCTCAGGCATGCTACCAACGCTCTCGCGAAGGCCAAGGAGCTTGAAGACATTCCATTGCGGCGTCTGGGCAGTTGGCTCGCGCGTTCTCGATTGTATCGAGCTCTTGGTTCATGGTCGACTTACGCATACACGGCTGTTGTAACGCTAATTCTGATCGGCATTGGATGTATTCCTGTTACCTTAGTCATAGATGCGACAGGAGTTTATGAGCCCAAACTACTGCACCAGATTTACGCACCACATCAGGGTGAAGTCGTCGAGGTGTTCGCTCATCATCAAGACGGGGTTCAAGCTGGACAACCGTTGTTTCGAATCCGAGCTCCAGATTTGGAATTGAAGCTCGAAGAGATTCGGACGCAGCGCAGCGTGACGCTTGAAAAACTTCGCGGGATAGAAGCTGCGCGATTGCGAGATCGAAAGGGCACCATCAATGACGCTTCAGCGGGGCTTGAGCTTTCGGCCACTGAACGCGAGTTGCAAGAAACGCTCAAGAGTCAGGACGAACAGTTGGAAATTGTTCGCAAAACCATCGCAGAATTGCATGTACGAAGCCCGATCGCAGGTCAAGTTATCAGTTGGAATCCGCTAGAACCGCTGGAGCGGCGGCCAGTTCAGCAAGGGCAAAAGCTGATGACGGTCGCAGCTCTGACAGGCGGTGGCCAGTTGCACTTGTTCGTCAACGAAGAAGACGTTCGACACATCACGGATCAACTCGATCGTAAACAGACCGTGATGATTGATTACGCTCTAGCCAATGAGCCGACTCGCTCAGGGCAAGGTACAGTGCAAGCCATTGGAAGCATGTCGGAGTCCGTTGATATGGGGCCACCGCAAGTCCGCGTTGTCGCCGACATCTCGAACCAGTTGCACTCCACTCCACGAGCTGGCACGACGGTCCAGGCATCACTCCGATGCGGACGGGTTAGTCTCGCCTACGCCTGGACTCGGAGATTCTGGGACTATTTGTTCTACTACCACTGGTAAACAGACTACTCGATTCACATTCTCTTATAATGCGTCCCAGAGCACATCAGTTCAGCAAGGAATCGGTTGCAACAGCTAAATTCCAGGACTCGGTCATCTCAAAACAAATTGCTAATGGTAACTTTATGAATCTCATCCATGCAGCCAG
>CAYWNG010000079.1:11667-16464 GCA_964458685.1 uncultured Pirellulaceae bacterium | reverse complement strand
CGCTGGGCCTTCGGCCCGAAATCCCAGAAATAGCGCAACTTCAAAACTAACGCTTCGGGTTGAAATTAGAAAGAAGTCCCTCGCTAACGCAGCGGTTTGAGATGGGAAGGCTGTCCCTCGCTAACGCTTCGGGTTATGAAGAAACCCTACCATTCGGCCTTTTCAACTTTTCCGTTGGTTAGATTGCGCCAGAACTGCCAAAGAAACTCGAACACAAGCGGTGAGATGGCAGAGAATCGCAGGACAGCCGAGAGGCCATCCCAACCATAAGCGGCTACGATTTGCGAGGCGATGGCAATTACAACCATGAGCATCATGACGCCTAAAATCCGAAACTGAAATGGCTGCTTTGTCGTTTCGGCAGCTTGATCAGGTATCGATTCGGCGCGAACATGATCTGGAAAATGGCACTTGGCACATTTCTCAGATGGCGTTGCTCGTTGAGTTCCACAATTGGGACACGGATACTTCACGACAATGACTCACAGTCAACCTCGTCTGAGATTGACCTACTTGAGGTTCTTCTTTCCGCGAAGTTCAGAACCGACCGACGAGTTTAACCGACTCGACGAGCTGGATCGGCTTCGGTGTTTTCCGTATTGGGACGGATCGGAATGATACGAGGTTGAGCCATCGCTTGAGCGCCGATTCGCCATGTACGACTGGACTTACCATCCCAACGACGTTGAGCGACAGCCTCAACGATGCGACAAGCGATATCAACAGCTCGCGCACCATCTTCACCTGTCACCGCTGGTGAACTACCCGTGGTAATGCTCAAGGCAAAATCGTTTTGCTCGTCCAGTATAGCATTACGTCCTGGAGCAGAGAGATTTTCGATAGTAAAAAACTGTTCAAAGATCTTGTCTTTCACAGCTAGCCGTTGCTCCATTGGCAATTCGTCTAGCGCGACCAACCTAGATGCGACTTCTTGCGAAGGTCGAATGATCTGCAATTGATCGGCATTGAAGTCGATCTCGGCGTAACAATCGGTTGTATAAAGTTGCATGCAGCGGCGAGCCGAGGTCGCGACGCGCGAGGCCTTCAAATTGGCCACAAGTCCACTGGCAAAGGTCAGCCGCGCTTCGGCCATGTCCTCGTGTGAACCCAGCAAAGCCAATCCGCTAGCTTGAATATTCTCAACTTCCGAGCTATCCAGCGAAAGGATCAAATCCAAGTCGTGAATCATCAGATCCATGACAACGCCAATGTCGGTACTGCGTCCGCTGTAGCCGCCGCATCGAACCGCTTCAATGAACTTGGGCTTGCCAAGCTCGGGTAGCGCTGTGGTCCATTTCGGATTGAATCGCTCGACATGCCCAACTTGCAAAACGCATGAATGGCTGCGAGCAATCTGTACCAACCGACTGGCTTGATCGGCGGTGGTTGCTAGAGGCTTTTCAACTAGGCAATGGATACCAGCTCGCAGAAGTGCACTAGTAACTTCGTAGTGACTTGTTGTTGGAGTGGCAACAATGGCCGCGTCCGCCTTTCCAACCAACTCGCGATAGTCGGATACGGTGGGCAACCCCAGTTGTCCGGTAATAAGAGATTGTGAGCTTGGGCTTGGATCGGCAACAGCAATCAGTTCGAACTGTTCGTTTACACTTGCCAGCTTCGCGTGAATTCGTCCAAGATGGCCACCGCCGACAACTGCCAACTTCAGCTTGCTCATGCTGCCTTTCTCCGATCGCGGCCGCGCCCATGCCGACCAACTTGAGAGTCTTGAATGAAATCAAATAGTACTTGCAACTCGGGCATCAGCGGCTCGCCGCCAGCTAGAATCTCGCGAGCGTGTTCCATGCCAACGCGCGAGCGATACAGAAGTCGATAAGCTTCCATAAGAGCCTTAATCGCTTCGGCTGAAAAGTTCTTACGCTTGAGCGCGACAATGTTGATCGTTCGTGGTCGAGCTGGAAAGCCTTCCACCAACATGTACGGAGGCACATCGTGAAGGACTCGACTTAGTCCGCTAACAAAGCTGTAACATCCGATCGAAGCAAAGTGATGCACGGCAGCGCCACCGCTCAGCGTTGCATCATGTTGTACGTGAACGTGTCCACCAAGCATGACGTTGTTGGCCATGATCACCCGATCGCCGACTTTGCAATCGTGAGCGACGTGGCTACAAGTCATAAAGTAGCAGTTGCTACCCACGGCGGTGATGCCATCTTCTTTTTCAGTAGCACGATTAATCGTTACCGATTCGCGGAGAACGTTGTTATCGCCAAGAATGACTTGCGTGGGCGAACCTTGATAGCTCAAGTCTTGTGGTTCGGCACCGATGACAACGCCTGGGAAAAGGTGATTGTTGCGGCCAACCGTTGTATTGCCCGTCAACGTGACATTGTTTTCCAGTCGAGTTCCTCGACCGATTCTCACGTTAGGACCAATGACGCAGTGATGGCCAATGCGTACTTCCTCATCCAGCTCGGCTCTTGGGTCGACGACTGCGGTGTGAGCTATGATAGTGGCCATAAAAAACTTTCTCAGATGAATTGCTATGGATTCTCGTTGGAGCTGGTGTTGAATTTCACTACTCAGCCAGCCTAGGCTGCGCTCTGTTTTCTCACCGTTGCGATGTAAGTTTCACGCAGTCTTCTCGCCAATTCTGCATTCAATTGGTGTCCGCTGCGGTTAGCAATAACTTTTCCTACCAAATCAATCCCGGCCACCGCTAGGTCACCTAGGACATCTAGTGCTTTATGTCGAGCACATTCGTCAGGAAATCGTAATTGGTTATCGATAGGCCCATCCGAACTGAAAACCAAGAGATCGCGGTAGGTCACATGTTTTGCTAATCCGCGAGTTTGCAACAGCTCGGCTTCAGCCCGCGTTACAAATGTGCGAGCGGCAGATATTTCGGTTGCGAACTTTTGTTCAGTGACCAAGCTATGGAAGGTACACTTCTTGATGGCACTATCTGGGCCATAGTCCAGACGATACTCGACTTCGTAATGCGAAGCTGGCTCAATGGCGATCCACTGGTCATCGTTCCCGACACGAATTGGTTGAGAGATAACTAGAGTTTCGCGCTTGCTGCGAAGCTGAACTTTTCCAACAGATAACAAAGCGACAGTCAGCGGAAAACTGCTACCATCCATGGCAGGCATTTCCGATGCGGTGCAAAAGACTTGAACGTTATCGATTTGTAACCCTGAGAGAGCCGCCATCACGTGCTCGATCATCTCAAAGCGACATTTCGAACCGCCTAGACAAGTTCGTAACGACATTCCTTGACTGTTTTCACATACAGCTTCGATGCCGTTGTCGTTCGCGTCTTGCAAATAGAAGCGAACTCCAGTTCCTGCCGGAGCAGGTAGGAAGGTCAGCGTATTGACCGCTCCGCTCCAGTAACCGCGACCAGTTATGGTACAAGGACCTTTGAGCGTTGTTTGATACCTGAGTTGCGTCATAACTAGTTACAAGTCAGTGGAATGGTGGGCTCTGACATTCGTGCTTCAAGCCAACGGTGGCCAGCTTGCGAGCCGGCGTGGCCGACTCGCACACACTAGCCGAATCGTGGCCCTGCGGTAGACAAGGCCACGTCGACATAGACGCTTTAGTTACGTGGATTACCCTGAAGTCCACCGGTTCTCGCTGCTGGTTGGTTGTTAGATGCAGGAGTCGCACCAGCACCACCCAGTTGTGTCTGGAGAACTTGCAGAACAGTGTCCGTTACATCAACAGACTTGTTGAAGTACAACACACTTTGGCTCATCGCCATGTCCAGTGTCTCAGGCTTCTTGGGATCAACTTGCTGACGGCTTACTTGCAGAACTGCAACGTAGCCATTCTTCTTGGACAGCCAATCAAGCAGAGTTGAAATTTGTGAGTGCACTTCAAAGAGTACGTTGGCTTGAGCGGCTTCGAACTCTTTTCGTTTCTTTACCAATTCCAAACGGAACTGAGTGTCTTGATCGGCGATTTGCTTTTCAGCTCTGTCGTATTCTGGTGTGCCTTCGCGATAGCTTTCCTTGAGTTGTTCCATCTGCTTGATGATGGCTTCGCGCTTGGTTTGCATCTCTTTGTCAGCAGCTTCCATCTGCGACTTGATCCCATCCATCTTGGCCTTGAGCGTCGGATGGTTTTGTAGGATGTAGCCTACATCGATCACACCGATAGGACCAGCAGCGGGTCCTGCTTGTGCGGCAGGTTGATTCGCAGCGGCAGGTGCTTGAGCCTGCACTTGCGCCATTGAAAACAGGCCGCCTAAGGCAAAAGCGGCGACTAGTGAGCGAACTCGCATTGAAAGCACTCCTTGCTTGTTGAAAGGACTTCATGGAGACGCAAACATGCGCGCCATGTGATCCGAGTGGTTCGGGGGTCTGCCCCTTGGCTGAGACCTGATCCATTCAGGTCAACGCGTTGTGAATCCATCTTGATCCACAGTCAGAGCGTATTTTGCAAGGATTCCAAGTCCAGGTAAATAGCGATTTCCCAATGAAAACCGCATGTTTCTTACTTTTTTGCCCAGCAATGCCCTGTGGTAATCACGCGCAGACTCTGAAATTCAATTGCTAGCAAGAGTTCTTTGGTGGGTTGTTAATCAACAGCGAAAGCGAGAGTTCGTACCCTCCCAGGCAGTTGCGCCGCTACAGCCGTTTGACTTTTTCCTGGGAGGGTCGCAAGCGAGCCTAGGCGAGTTCTTGCGGGTTCTTGCGGGGAGGGCGATAGGGAATTGGAGTAGCGAGAATGGTTACGTTAAGTTCGTTCTGACCGTCTGCCCATTTTTGCCGTCACCGCTTATGGCCGCTTATGGCTCGCATTACTCGCCACGCGACTCTCCCACGAATT
>CAYWNG010000079.1:0-11567 GCA_964458685.1 uncultured Pirellulaceae bacterium | reverse complement strand
CCGCTTATGGCCGCTTATGGCTCGCATTACTCGCCACGCGACTCTCCCACGAATTAGTCAAATGCTAAACGGCAATGTCAGCGCGCGGGAGAGTTCATTGCTAAGGCTTGAGCATTCTTAAAACATGTGGCGCAAGCTGCATTGGCGAGCTTTGAAAGGCTTGGCGGAAGTCGAGTTGTCGATTCTCGGCCGAGTAGGCTTCGAATCCACGCTGACGTTGAAGAGCCATATACTGAAAGTACTGCTTTGGCATTCGCTCCGATAGATAAAAGGTCATCGCCCAAGCCAGAGCATAAGCCTCGTTGGGATTCGATCGAAAGAGGTGATCGTCGGTGACAAGGTCTTGCAACAATTCGCCCAGTTCGTTTGAGTCGTTACCTACAAGTTGCAGTACTTCACTAGCGCGACTCGCATAAAAGCGATCTTCGACTCCCGCGCGAGCAGCATTCGTGTCATAGACTGCTGGAACTTCAAACATCGTCGCCAGACCTTCAACCATCCAGAGCGGATGTTCGAACAATCGCTCATGTAATCCCGTGTTGTAGGCCAGTTGATGGACGGCCTCGTGGACGATCGTAGCTTCGGTAGCTTGCCAATTCGTCGCGTTGCCGGCTGGCAGGTTGAAGAGTAAACATCGATTGGTTCGGGGAACATACATCCCTGCTAAGTTGTTGCCAAGCGTGGCTCCGTCGGTTTCTCGTGAGCCCACTCTAGCGAACTCGTCACGATTAGGCAGCACGATCACCACCAGTGGAAAGTCTGGCTTGCGCAGTTGCCAACCGCGAGTTTCAAAATACCGCACGTAGCCGCCGTAGAGCGTTCGAAAGCGATTCTCCCATCGCGCAGCTTCACCTTTGGGGGCTGCAATAACGTATGGGCCAGTGACTAAAGTCTCGTAGTTGCCGCCAAGCTCTGTCTGAAGACGCGCGCGAGCTTCTTGAAGCGTAACCGGTTGGAACGGTTCGTCCAAAAGCTGGTGTTGGCGAATCTCGTTCTGATCAAAAATCTGAATGCGTCCGCTCTTTTCCAAGAGCGCGGCGTCCTGCGAACCCCAGTGAATTGGCAAACCAACGTAGCGGCCGGCCGTCGCTTCGATGAGCAAAGACTTAGGAGCCTGTGCGGCCGCCGAATTGGCCAAGAAAATCAACAAAACAAAGCTTGCTGTTCGCATAACTCAAAAAGCGCCGGATCAAGGTGATTCAGTCGAAAAGTAGTTCCGCAGGATAACTCTAAGATTCCGTGGGAAACAAGTGACCGTTGCGAGGGAAGTTGGTACCATAAACTACTGTCGGTAAGAGATTGGAAATGCCGTTTGTAAGGGTTGTGCGAGTTTAAACATGCAGAAGAAGCTCTGGTTTTACGCTGTGTTTTGTGGAGTTCTAGTTCTAAACACTTTCTCGATCGCGTTGGTCAGCTCGACTTGTGCGCAAGAACCGGCTGCGAAGACGACCACGGATGAAGAAGATCCAGCTACGCTCACTCGCATTCGTTCGCTCATCCGACAGTTAGAGGCCAACGAACTGGAAAAGCGCGACGAAGCGGAAACGGAACTGGTCAAGCTGGGTGCTCTGTCTCTGAAGTTCTTGCCTTCGGTCACTCCTCAAACTTCAGGTGAACTGAAGGTTCGTTTGCAGCGGATTCGCAAGGAGCTTGAAAGCGCGAAGAGCGAAACTCACTTTGAAGCCAGCAAGGTGACGCTGCAAGGCACGATGAAGCTCAACGAGGTTCTTGCGAAGATTAAAGAACAGACTGGTAACGCTATTCAGATACAAGGTGGCGAAGCGGCTGGTGAAGCTGATGTCACCGTAGATTGGAAGGACACTCCTTTCTGGGACGCTATCGATGACCTGATCATTGAAAAGAGCCTTCGCTTAGTTGCATTCGCGACAACAGAGAACATTCTCATGTTGGCACCTGGGAATGAAAGCGAAATGCCATCGCCATTCATTTCGGGCCCCTTCCGATTGGACGTCAACGGTGTTGAATGTCAGCGCACCTTCGGAACGCAATTGGAAGGCCTGACGCGTGTCAGTTACATCTTCTCATGGGAGCCTCGCCTAGATCCCGTCTTCATGCAGATACCGATGAGTACTGTCAAAGCTAAGACAGCAGACGGTAAAGAGATCTTGCCGACCAATCCCAACGCCGCTCCAGAAGTTCGCTTAAACATCGGTGGTAGTTCCGCGCAAGTCGATGTCGCCATGCTTCGTTTGGATCGAAAGGAAGAGGAGATCGCATCGATCCAGGGCCAGTTGATCATTTCGATTCCTGGCGAGCGACACCAGTACGAGTTTAAGAAGTTTGGAACCGGTAAAAAGCAATCGCAGCGGTTTGGTGACGTTGGTGTTACGCTTGAGGGAGCCAAGCGAAATGGTCGTGTTTACGAGATGCGATTGTTCGTCGAATTCGGAGATTCGCAGGGAGCTTTAGACTCGTATCGAGGCTGGATTCTGTCGAATCGAGCTTACATTCTAGATGCCAAAGACAAGCAACTAGAGAATGTTGGCTTCCAAACCTATGGGGCTTCGGACAACGGAATCGGAGTCTCGTACATGTTCCAATTGAACGAAGATCCAGACAACTATCGGCTAATCTACGAATCACCATCTTCGATTCGCAAACAAACGATCAATTACGAACTCAAGAATATCCCACTTCCCTAATCTTCTCTCCATTGCCCTCCATTCCCACCAACGAATAACCGATCATGACTTGGACTCTAACTTGTCAGCGATTCTCGCGGACTTGGCCGATCTCATTTTGCCTTGCCAGCCTGAGCGTTCTCTTTTGTCTTACTGCGTCTGCTAATGATGAAGAGAAGTGGAAGTTACAACGACTCAAGTACAACAACCCAGACTTAGTCGTCGACCTGGGAGTCGGGCTTTGGGCATGGCCAATGCCAGTCGATTACAACAACGACGGCAAGATGGATCTGTTGGTGGCGTGCTCGGACAAACCGTCCAATGGAGTTTTCTATTTTGAAAATGCAGGTCAGCCAGGAGACAAGTTGCCTGTGTTCAGACCGGCCAAGCGAGTTGGCCCTGCTACGCACAACATGCAGATCTCGTACGTCGACGGCAAACCGCGCATCTTAGCGCCGGGGCAGGAGCATGTCGACTTTCTAAAGCAGGGCTTTGGCAAGCCGAGCCAAATCTATCCGCGATCCAATGTTCACGATGCAAATGTCCGCGCCAATATGTGGCGTTACGTCGACTTCGAGGGCGATGGCGATCAGGATCTGATCGTGGGAGTTGGCGATTGGTCGGATCTTGTTTGGGATCACGCGTACGATTCCAAAGGCAATTGGAAGAACGGTCCATTGCATGGTTATGTCTACCTCATTGAGAACCAAGGCTCGACGGATCAGCCCAAGTACTCCGAATCCGCGCGGCGACTGACAACGACCGATGGCAGCTTGGTCGATGTCTTTGGATGGCCTTCGCCAAACTTTGCCGACTTTGATCGAGACGGCGATCTGGACCTGTTGTGCGGCGAGTTCTTAGACGGCTTCACCTACTTCGAGAACATCGGCTCGCGCAATAAGCCTGCTTATGCAGTCGGTCGAAGGCTGAACAATGATGAAGGTACACCGCTGACGATGCATCTCCAGATGATCACGCCGACCGCGTTTGATTGGACTGGCGACGGACACATGGATCTGATCGTTGGCGATGAAGATGGTCGAGTTGCTCTCGTTGAACATACGGGGCAGACTAAAGCTGGGTTACCCATGTTCAAGACGCCCGTCTACTTTAAGCAACAGGCTGACACTCTGAAGTTCGGCGCGCTAGCGACACCCTATGTCTTGGACTGGGATCGCGATGGTCGAGAGGACATTCTTTGCGGCAACACGGCTGGCAATATCTGTTGGTTCAAGAACTTGGGGATGGCCGAGAATGATCGTCCCAAATGGAGCGCGCCTCAGTTGCTTCAAACTGGAACTAGACCGCAAGCGAAGCCATTTCGAATTCTCGCTGGCCCGAACGGTTCGATTCAAGGACCATGTGAAGCCAAGTGGGGATACACCTGTTTGACCAGTGCGGATTGGGACAAAGACGGACACTCCGATATTGTTTACAACTCGATCTTTGGGCGGATCGGTTTGCTGATGGGAACCAGCGATCCCAATCGAGTCGAGCCGGCGGTGTTCGATACGGGAGTTCGCGAGCTTCCGCCAAAATGGGACTGGTCGCAAACACCCGCGTGTGATGCGTTGACTCAATGGCGAACTACGCCATTAGTGATTGACTGGGACGGCGACGGCAAGCTGGATCTTATTGCTTTGGACCAAGAAGGCTACCTCGCCTTTCGATCTGAGGGCCGCGAAGCTCAGCGTATATTCATCGACGAAGACAATCAACCTTTGCGATTGAACGCCGCATCGGCAGGAAAGAGTGGACGAGTCAAGCTTGCTCTTTGCGATTGGGACAACGATGGTCGTGTCGATTTATTGGTGAATTCGAAGAATGCAACTTGGTATCGCAACGCCGAGAGCCGCAACGGCAAAGTGGTGTTGAAGAAAATCGGCGATCTAGCCGATCGCGATGTGTCGGGCCATACCTGTAGCCCGACGGTGGGCAAACTGGATTCAAGTGGCAAGCTGGGTCTAGTGCTTGGTGCTGAAGACGGACACATCTACTACATAGCACATGATGATTGCACCGAGTTTCCAAAAGAGCAGTTACAGCCTCGTGAGCCCGAGGATATGGATCTAGGAAAATTCCCTGGTTTGGTTTCGGAAGAGTTCATCTATCAAAAGGCCAGCTTTCCAGAGTGCCATGCGAGTACGATTGTCGAAACAAGCCGCGGTTTAGTCGCTGCTTGGTTTGGGGGAACACACGAAAAGAATCCAGACGTGGGAATTTGGTCCAGCTACCACGATGGAACCGGTTGGTCAGCGCCAGTCGAATGGGCCAATGGTATACAACACGATGGCAAACGATACCCCTGTTGGAATCCGGTACTATTCCAACCACCAGGAGATGCTCCGACGCTGCTGTTCTTCAAAGTTGGTCCCACGCCGAGTACTTGGTGGGGCGAAATGATGGTCAGCTACGATCGCGGAAGGAGTTTCCGTGATCGACGCCGATTGCCTGAGGGAATTGATGGACCGGTTCGATGTAAGCCAATCTTGCTCGACGATGGTTGGTTGCTATCAGGGTCCTCCACAGAACACGACGGCTGGGTCGTACACTTCGAGAAGTCACAGCTCAAGCATGGCCAACCTTCGGGAACATGGAAGCGAATTGGTCCCATTCATACCAAAGAACAATTCAACGCTATTCAGCCTACTTTACTAACGCATCCCGGTGGCAAGATCCAAGCTTTGTGTCGCACGAAGGAAGGCGTTGTCTCGTCGAGTTTCTCAACTGACAACGGCGACACTTGGTCGCCGATGACCGGTATTCAGCTTCCGAACAATAACTCGGGGATTGAAGCACTGACGCTTAAAGATGGGCGTCATTTGCTGATCTACAATCACCTCGGTCGCGACAAACAAACTGAATGGGGCAAGCGAGGACTGCTGAATCTAGCGATTTCGGATGACGGATTAATTTGGAAAAAAGTGGGAATCTTGGAACAAGAAGCGACCGCTGAGTTCAGTTATCCAGCCATCATTCAAACCAGCGATGGACTTGTACACATGACTTGGACTTGGAAACGCCAACGAATCAAACATGCGGTGCTCGACCCATCCAAGATTGAAGTTGGGGAAGTGCTCAGCCTGCAACCCTGGTAATTAAAGCTCTTGGAGTTGATCGCTTTGCATCGACAACACACTGAGCTTTCCACTACGGACGAATACTCAGTGACTGGTCAAAACTTGGTTTTTCAGCAAAGTGAACTTATTGGGCCGCAAGTCGAAACGTGCTATCGGATGCGTCCCTACTTGCGGAATGTAGGAGTTCTTTGCACGATCTTTTTTGCAATTGTAGGAATTGGTACTACGGCCGTTGCCTACTTCAACATCGACGGTTCCTTTGCTCGCCCCGAACTCGCGGCATATTTCTTTGGCTTGTTTTGGTCGACATTCACCCTACTTGGGCTCTGGCTACTGTTAGCATACTCACGCTATCGACTGTACATTCGCGGTTTGTCAATTCGACAGGTGGGAGTTCTTACTGAGAGCACCATCGATCTACGTCTGGTCCAAGAATTGAAGTGGCGACGTTTCCCTCAGGGCGGAAGCGTCGCCATTTCCGCCACCTCTGGTGTAATGAAGATTGATCTTGGAAATCTCTGCATCAGCGATCGAGATCAATTAATCACCTTTTTGC
Source organism: uncultured Pirellulaceae bacterium (assembly GCA_964458685.1). Classification (GTDB taxonomy): domain Bacteria; phylum Planctomycetota; class Planctomycetia; order Pirellulales; family Pirellulaceae; genus Aureliella. The sequence goes on along the minus strand of CAYWNG010000079.1, from coordinate 5,289 downwards.
GAGCCAGCGTCGATGATTCAAGGCAGATTGGATGGACTCGATTTGAAGAACAGTTTTCTGACACGCCAGTGAAGCGGCAAAAGTCGTTGCGAGCTCAGCAATTGCTGATGTTTGTTTTCGGTGCACATGTAATTGCCTTCGGAGTGATTTGGATTTACAGTGGACAACTCCAATATCTGATGTTCAGCGGTCCGAACGGCCTAATGACTGGTTATCTAGTGGGGCGATATCGCCGAGATCGTCGCGAGCAACTTCCGATAACTGCTCAAATCTGAAAAAAGCCCAACTAACGAGGCTTCAAGTTGCAGTAAACTCACCTCCGCCGCTGTTCTTTGTCGGGGAATCGTCGATAATGCTTATGCAGAAGTTGGTTGCTTAGTCGAGGACGGTGCTTGTGTTCGAATCTCGTCTTTCAGCACCATTTCTTTGTTGATCAATCCACCGTCTGGCGATCTGGCGACGGTGGCTACGCGGCGGAAGTCCGAGGTAATGAGCAATACAACCATTGATCTGCCTGTAAGCGGTATGACTTGTCAAAGTTGTGCCAAGGCTGTCGAACATGCGCTGGGACGGATACCCGCAGTGAAGAGCTCGGTGATTAATGTCGCCGCTGGACAGGTTCAGGTCGTCTTTGATGCAAACGCGGCCTCTCGGGAAATGCTTGTTGGAGCGATACAGTCCGCGGGATTTGAAGTTCTCGAAGCAAGCTCGAAGCGATCTTTGGCGGAGGCACGGCGTAACGCGGAAGAGTTACTTCGAGCCAGACAGTGGCAGAGATTTAAGGTTGGTGCTGTCTTAACGCTTCCAGTTTTCTTGATCAGCATGAGCCGCGATTTTGGTTTGATCGGCCAATGGTCGCACGCGCCCTGGGTCAACTGGCTTTTGCTCCTTTTGGCGACTCCTGTTCAATTCTATGTCGGCGGCGAATACTATCTGTCGGCTTGGCACGCAATCAAGAATCGCTTTGCCAGTATGGATGTTCTGGTTTCGATCGGCGCGTCGACTGCGTACTTCTATAGCGTTGTGATCCTGCTTACACAGACTTGGGGCATGGGAGGAGCGCATCAACACGTCTACTTCGAAACATCAGCGACGATCATCACGCTAATTCTGCTTGGTCGCATCGTTGAAACGCAAGCGAAAAAACGCACGGGCGCTGCCATCGAAGGCTTGCTTGGACTACAAAGTCAGACGGCAAACGTAGTCCGCAACCTGATGGTTGTCCCTGTCCCCATCAACGAAGTACATCTCAATGAAGTAGTCGTCGTCAAACCCGGCGAGCGAATTCCCGTTGATGGACTTGTCAAAAGCGGTGGATCGTCCGTCGACGAAAGCATGTTGACTGGCGAAAGCCTTCCGGCAAACAAAACCAAGGGCGACCAAGTCTTTAGCGGTACTATCAATCAACAAGGACTTTTGCATGTTACTGTTGAAAAGCTAGGCCATGAAACAGCCTTGGCTCAAATTGTCGCTCAAGTGGAACGAGCACAAGCTACCAAAGCGCCGATTCAGCAGCTTGCAGACCAGATTTCCAACATCTTCGTCCCTGTCGTTCTAGCGATTGCGCTAGCAACTCTTTTAGTCTGGGGTCTTGTATTTGGAGACTTCACCGTCGGGTTAACGCGAATGATCGCTGTGTTGATCATCTCATGCCCTTGTGCCATGGGTTTGGCAACACCACTAGCTGTTATGGTCGGCATGGGACGCGGCGCGGAGATGGGAATTCTGTTTAGGTCCAGCGAATCGTTACAGCAGTTGAGTTCGGTGAGCCAATTTGTTTTCGACAAGACTGGGACACTCACTACCGGGAAGATGCAGGTCACCGACTTAGTATTGAATCCCGCGTTAAGCTCATCGGATTCGGAAGTTGCCCGATCAAAGCTCTATGCTGCAGCGATGGAGAGTTCCAGCGAACATCCTATCGCTAAGGCAATTGTCCGTTACGTTGTTGATGGACTCGACGAAGCCTCGTCGGCTCAACTTAAAGAGTTGGAGATGCGAGAATTCGAAGCGGTTGCTGGCAAGGGTGTCACGGGGATTCTGGAAGGCCACCAAGTTCAACTTGGGACGGAAAAATGGCTTCAAGAAACGGGGTGCAAACTGCCTGTGGAGCTTACTTCGCGAGCCTTAGACTTAGAGAACCAGGCAAAGACGATTGTCTGGTTGGCTGTAGATCAGCATGTATGTGGGTTCTTTGCCTTGGCCGACACACCTAAAACCGACAGCCGAGAAGCTATTCGACAACTGCGAGAGATGGGCTTACAAACCAGCATGTTGACAGGCGACAACGCTCGCACGGCCGCCGCAATTGCCAAGCTGGTAGGAATGGAGAGCTTTTCAGCAGGCGTCTTGCCAACCGAAAAAGCCAGTGCGATACACAGTCTACAGTCGGGGTTAACGCAAGGTGTGAAGTCCGATGTACCAACGACTACGGTACGCGTGGCGATGGTGGGTGATGGAATCAATGATGCACCCGCCTTGGTTCAAGCGGATGTTGGAGTAGCAATTGGAACAGGGACGGATATCGCGATTCAGTCGGCCGATGTGACATTGATGGGCGGCGACTTAAGCTCGGTACCGAAAGCGTTTCTCCTGAGTCGGGCGGTGATGAGGATCATTCGCCAGAATCTCTTTTGGGCCTTCGCTTACAATGCGGCTCTGATCCCGATTGCAGCAGGCGTCTTAGCAAAGGCAAGCTTTTTTCCGATCTATCTTCGCGAGCTACATCCAATCCTCGCTGCCTTTGCAATGGTCATGTCCGATCTAGTCATCGTTGTAAATGCTCTGCGTCTGAGAAGGATTAGGCTATAGGAATTGATGGGCTAGTTTGCGATACTCGACTCACTTGCTAAGATATGTCAGCGAAGAGATTGATGAGCTTGCGAAGAGATTTTTAGGTAGTGTTTGAAGGCTTTACCAATGAGCGATTTCGCTTCGCAAATTCGAAGAATGAGCAAGTGATGGGCAACTTTCGTATCGATCTCACTGAGAGCTTTACATCTCTGAGCAACGCACCGATCGTCGAGGCTGTGCTCCAATTCAACGCGCCTCCATCAATCGCGTTTCGGCAGGTTGAGCTTAAAGATCTGCTGGCAAAGGAATTCGCTGGCTACAAGCTCCACGATCAAATGCAGCACGAAACTGGTTTTCAAAGCTCGGCTGACGGAAATGTCGCGATGCACCACCGATCGCAGTGGGACGGTTTTCGCCTGCAATCCGAGAACGGAAAGTACATTTGCCAGTGGAAACGCGACTGCCTAGTCTTCAGTCGATTACAGCCTTACGATACCTGGCCAAAGCTCTTGGACGCGGCGATGCCCTTTTGGTCGGCGTACCGCAAGATTGGCGAACCAACAATAATCGAAGGGATTAGCGTTCGTTTCATCTCTCAAATTCCGCTTAAAGAGAACGAAAAACCGTCGAAATATGTTCAGAAAGTACATCCGCCGCTCAATGGCCTGGGCTTATGTGCCAATGCATTTTTCCATCAAGACACGATCCCACTGAAAGGGTATCCTTACGAAGTCCGGCTAATTCGAGCCATGCAGCCTGCTGCTGAAAAAACCGGAAGCAAACGGTTGTTGATTGTAGACATAGACGTTTCGACCACGGAAGCAGTGACTTTTGAGAACTTGAATCGTGCCTTGGACGACCTAAGATACATAAAGAACAAAGTGTTTTTCACTTACATGAGAGACGCGGATCAGCACTTCCAATAGAAAATCCCAAAAATGGCAACCGTACATTCAGGCGCAAGTGACACAGCACTTTTGATTGAGCAAGTACAGAACCAGATTCTGGACCGATTTAATACGTCGGTCACATTGTCCAGACGGGGCACGATTGAATCGGTCTTCGAAGCTTGGCGATCAACGGATGAAAGTTGGAAGTTGAATGCTGACGAAGTAGCGATATCGGAAGAAGTAAAAGATGCCTCGATTCGCTTCATACAGAATCTTCCCCTTGGCTTCCCACTACCTGCCGTCAGTGGTGAACCTGACGGGCATATCAACTTTGAATGGTATCGCGCACCTCGCCGAGTCCTATCAGTTAGTATCGGTCCGAACAGTCGGCTTTATTGGGCTGCGCTAATCGGAACTGAATCACCTCGCGGTAGTGCGAGATACATCGAGAGAATCCCAGAAATCATTCTTGATCAGATCGCTAGGATATTCGAAGGTGCTTAATCCTACTGCCATTCCACCGGTTGCTGACAATGAATTGCTTGCGAGGTTTATCCTCAATAGTAATGAAAAGCGAGATGATGGAAACGTCAATCACAAACTCTTCATGCCATACAAGTGGACTGAGCTGTCTGTAAACCGGCATCGTGAAGCGTCGATAGAGGAAACCTGGTCCATCGGTTTCGACATTGCTTCCCAGCGAAACAAATTGCTTTATGGGCTGGCAAACATTCGTGCGAGTAATTGCTGTCACGGCACCTTGAAGGTGGTTCCAGATCCTATTCTTCCCAGCAATCCGAACCATGCCAACATAGTCGGGTATCCAACAAGTAAAGAAGATCAAATGGCGATAGCCAAGGTGCTTGCCGCGTCAATTGAAGGCAAGCGGCAACCTCCACCTGAGAATTCGTAGATACCATCCGAGGCGTTGGTTTCGCCACTCCCGACGGCTCTATGCAGGTCTGTCGCAACTCTTCCAGCGTCCATTCGTTGTCAACTGAGACTCTGGCAAGCCGATCGGCGTCGGGCTCCTTAACAATCGCCGACCATCTCTCGATATAGCAACTTTTTTCTCTTCTCCATGAACCAATAACACTGAGTCTTGTCTAATTGGGCAAGACGCTTTGGCCGCTTTTTTGTTAGCGCGCCCACAAGCCCCTTTCGCTGGTTCAATCCTAACACGGTATTATGGAAAAGACGATCCAGACAACTTCAGAAATCACGTTAGGATCAAAACTCACCTTAGCAACTAGGCTTGCGCCAGAGGATATTCGCTCGAAAGACTTTATCGCAGTCTTGAATCAAGTTTACGAGCTACCATCATTTCTTTGGTCGTGTTCCGGCTCCATAATGTCCAACGACGAGCCCATCCGACTTTGCTTGATGTCTCGCGATCCAGGCAAGCCATTCAAAGTGAAGGCGGTATGCCTGCCTTTCGTTTATGCGGTCGACTGCGCCGGCAAGCAGGTCGCGTTTGACGTTCGGCAGCACCAACTAGTTCGGCTGGACTCAACCGTTGGCAAGAAAGTCTGGAAGAAAATGCGCAAGTCTCAGAAGCCGCTTTAATCTTCAGAAGTCGACGACCATGCCATCTTCGGCAAAGGAC